>JAIJJM010000264.1 GCA_022728415.1 Collinsella sp.
CTGTATTTGGCTGGCGTCAACGAACGCATGTTCCTCGTCTCGCCCGATGCCGTGGTGCTCGACGGCGACCTGCGCGAAGCCTCGGCCTCGGCCTCCGACCAGTTGGCCGATGAAGGTGCAAGCGCGTTCAAACCCGCCGAGCCGGACGAATTCGGTGTCAATCCCGATGATGACTTCGCCCAGGACGCGTTATTCTGACGGTCGATATATCGAACGACCGCTAATTTGAGTGTTTCTGCACTTCGAGGGGCGGATTTTGAGTTTTCGGGACATCTACTTCCGTTTCAAGGGGCTGATGTCCAAGTAGACAACGCTTAAAAACGGCGGAATGACGTTGGTATGAAGCCGTTTCTATGTGCGATTGAGCGGATGACCAGCCCCTCGAAACGCAAGTAGATGTCTCCAAGAGGCGGAATCGGCCCCTTGAAGCCGAAGAAGACACTGCGAACTTGTCTTCATTGAGGAACTGAACGGCTACCATGGAATAAGAGGTGGTAGTTATGGTGCTATCCGAGATATTTCGTGGAAACAATGAGGTTCGCGAGGCCGCCCGGGCCGGTGTGCAAATCGATACGGTTAGTGTGGCTAGTGCGTCAGATGCAGCAAGCGCGGCAGACGGCAGCGGCAAAATCACTGGCGCAATACGTCCGCCAGCGGTGGCTGGTTCGTTCTACCCCGCTGACCGCACAACGCTCAAGCAACTCATTAACCATCAATTGGATTACAGTCGAGAGGTTCTGCAACAGTTGGAGCCCACGCTTCCAGCGGGAGTGCCAAAGGCTGTAATCGTGCCGCATGCCGGTTATGTGTATTCCGGCACGGCGGCCGCGCTTGCCTATGCTTTGCTCGAACGAGGGCGGGGGAGTGTGACTCGCGCGGTAATCGTGGGACCGACTCACCGTGTGGCCGTGCGAGGCGTCGCCTGTTCCACGGCAGCGGCGTTTGAAACGCCGCTGGGCACTGTGCCGGTAGACATTGCAGCCGAGCGTAAGGCTCTGGGCCTGTCTGTCAATGAGCCATTGCGCTCCGGTACACATGCCCGTCCGGGCGCGTCGGCTCCCGCAATGATCGTCAATGGCCCAACCCACGCACAAGAACATGCGGTAGAAGTGCAGATTCCGTTCCTGCAAACCGTGCTCGGCCCAGACCTCACTATTGTGCCGTTGAACGCCGGCGATGCCACGCCACAAGAGGCGGGTGATGTGTTGCGTGCTTTGTGGGGTGGCCCGGAAACCGTCATCGTGATTAGTTCGGATCTCTCGCACTATCATCCGCACGAAGTCGCCCGCGCGTTGGATGACCAGACCATTGCGGACATTGCGGCTTTGCATCTGCCGATTCACCCTCGCCGGGCCTGTGGCGCATACCCGATCAACGGCCTTCTGGATGTGTTAAAAGGCCGCAAGGACATGAAGCTCTTCGAGCTCGGTTGTTCCACTTCCGGCGACGACGGCGTGGTGGCGCTTGCCGGCCAACCTCGCCCCACAATGCGAGACGCCGACGAGCCGGTAGTGGGATATGTCTCGTTTGCCGCGTGGGAATCCAAACCAGAAGCAGATGCTCCAGCCGGTGCAGATGACTTAGGCGAATCGGGAACAGCCCATGGTGATGTGCTGCTGAAACTCGCCCGTGCCGCTATCCGGGAACGGTTGCATATCGAGCATCCGACCGCCGCCGATTCGACCGCGTCCATTCTTGCCGCAAACCCATGGCTGAACGAGTCCGGTGCCTGTTTCGTTACCCTGACCGAGGGTGGCCGGCTACGCGGGTGCATCGGTTCGCTGGCCGCCCACCGCTCGCTCGGCAAGGACGTGACCGAGCACGCAGTGGACGCCGCCACCCGTGACCCACGTTTCAACCCGGTCACCGCCGCGGAATACCCGTTACTCAATGTGGAGATATCCGTCTTAGGCGAGCCCGAGCCGATTACCGTGAACTCCTGTGACGCCGATTCGCGCGATACCGGCTCGAAGACCGCGACTCTGGCATCGCTGCAATCCGGACCTCAGACCGACGCCGTCAAACGGGACGGCAGCAACGTCGAACGCCCGGTACGTTCGCGCACTGAACTTGAGGAAGTATTACGCCCCGGCAAAGACGGTCTGATTCTCGCCGACCGTCGTGGCTGTAGCGCCACATTCCTGCCACAAGTGTGGGATGAGCTGCCCAATCCGCACGATTTCGTCGCTCACCTGCTCGCCAAGGCCGGTATCCGCCCGTCCTACGACTGGAACGATGGCGAAATTGACTGTCAACGCTACGAGGTGACCGCCTATGCCGAGCACTAACGCAGCAACCATGTCCCCTCCCGCTGGCGGGAGGTGGCGCGAAGCGACGGAGGGTGGTCACCGAGAATCAGAGGGTGGTCACCGGGAATCGTGCGGTCATACGGCGTCAGTCACAGATGTTCGTAACCCCGCCATAGCCCGCTGGCAAACGCAATTCCACGACGGTACCAACCGCGCTCGCTGCGAACTATGCCCGCGCCGCTGCGTCCTCAAGCCCGGCCAACGCGGCTTTTGCTTCGTCCGCTCAAACCACGACGGACTCATCGTCTCCGACACCTACGGCCGCAGCTCCGGCTTCGCCGTGGACCCAGTGGAAAAGAAGCCGCTCAACCACTTCCACCCCGGTTCCAGCGTGCTGAGTTTTGGCACGGCTGGCTGCAATTCCGGTTGCCGATTCTGCCAGAATTGGGATATTGCCAAAGCCCGCAGTTTCGACCGGCTCGGCGTGGAAGCCAGTCCGGAGAAAATCGCGCAGGTCGCGGCCGACCGGGGCATCGATTCGGTGGCGTTCACCTATAACGATCCGATCGTGTTCGCCGAATATGCCATCGACACGGCCGAAGCCTGCCGAGCGCTCGGCATTCATCCCATCGCCGTGACTGCCGGATACATGAGCGCCGAAGCCCGGCCCGACTTCTACGCCGCCATGGACGCCGCCAACATCGATCTCAAAGGCTTCACCGAAGAATTTTATTGGAAAGTGACCGGCACGCATCTGGCCGATGTGCTCGAAACCATCGACTATGCGGTCAACGAGGCACGCACACCAGAAGGCGAACACGTGTGGGTGGAGCTCACCACGCTACTCATCCCTGGACTCAACGATGACGACGCCCAGCTGCATGCTGAATGTACATGGATACGCGAGCACTTGGGCCCGGACGTGCCGCTGCACTTTTCCGCATTCCACTCCAGTTACCGCATGATGGACGTAACGCCCACCCCGCACGAGACTCTGACCCGCGCCCGAGGCATCGCCCTCGAAGAGGGACTCAATTATGTGTACACCGGCAACGTGCATGATCGTGAAGGCGATACCACATATTGCCCAAACCCTGAATGCAGGGCCAAGCTCGTGGAACGCGATTGGTATCGAATCATTGCCAACCGTTTATCTGCCGGATACAGTGGCAATGGGCACTGCCCCGTATGCAGGACTGCTATCGCCGGACGTTGGTAATCTGCCTCAGGTCGCCCGCGCGATTTAGCGCAGATCGCCAATACGCGCGGCGATCGTCCTCATCGATTTGAGGCTCGCCTCATAGCGCGCGGCTGCCACAATCAGAATGATGCCGCCCAAAGCAAGCCACACCCACCGGTAGTGGCGGGAGAATTCGGCCCGCCATGGCCACAGCACAGTCACCGTGCTGACGATAAGAATCACCGTGCCGTAGATCAACGGTGCTTGCAGCAAACGCACACCCACAATCAGCGCGGCCGCTCCGGACAGACCGATTGTTCCGGGACCGACATAGGCGATTGCGCAAATGGTGGCATGGCCATTGGCTGTTGCGATACCGGTTGTCGCGGAACTGCCGTTGGGAATTGCGGGGTTGCAGCAGAAAATTGCGGGGCCCATGCTGGGCCGGTTGATACACCGGTTGCTCCGCGGGTTCCGGCTGATTCCCCTGTTGCTCGGTCGGCTGCGTCATCGTGCCCTCCTACCCTTCTAGCCATCATTGTTGTACGAATGAGTCCGAATGCCAAGATGAAGGCCGGAATAGTGCGAATAGCAGGCGGGCTTGTCGGTTCACGCGAATATCTTGGAACACATGACTTCCAATACCCTTCGTATGTCAACCATGTTCCTGCGCACCCTGCGCGAGGACCCCGCTGATGCC
>JAIJJM010000265.1 GCA_022728415.1 Collinsella sp.
AGCGCGGCGTCGAGCAGGTGGGTGGCGGTGTGGTTGCGGCGCAGGAAGCCACGGCGCTCGGCATCGAGCGCGGCGGTCACGGTAGCACCGACGGTCAGCGTGCCCTCGGCAACGTGGGCGACGTGGGCATACAGGCCGTTGTGGTTCTTGGTGTCGGCAACAGTCAGTGCGACGCCCTCGGCGGAAAGCTCGCCGGCATCGCCCTGCTGGCCGCCCATCTCGGCATAGAACGGGGTGCGGTCGAGCACGACCTCGACGTCCTCGCCGGCGGCAGCGGACTCGACGGACTCGCCATTGCGAACGAGGGCGACAACCTTGGCGCCCTCGATGACGTCGTTGTCATAGCCGTCGAACTCGGTCGCGGCAACCTTGTCCGAAAGCTCGACCCAAACGTCGTTGAAGCTGCCCCAGGCATCGCCCTTGGCGTTGGCGCGGGCGCGGGCCTTCTGGTCCTCCATGCAAGCGGTGAAGCCGTCCATGTCGACGTCGTGACCGGCGGCGCCGGCGATCTCGACGGTCAGATCGATAGGGAAACCAAAGGTGTCGTGCAGCTTAAAGGCAACGTCGCCCGAAAGCACAGCGCCGTCGGCGAGCGCGGCCAGGGCCTCGTCCAGGTAAACGCGGCCGTTGTCGAGCGTCGTGGAGAAACGCTCCTCCTCGGAGGCGACGATGCCCTTAACGAGCGCGACGTTCTTGAGCAACTCGGGATAGGCCTCGCCCATCTGAGCATTGACCTCGTCGATAAACTTGGTCAGGAACGCACCCTCGATGCCCAGTAGGCGACCGTGGAACACGGCACGACGGAGCAGACGGCGCAAAACGTACTCGCGTCCCTCATTACCGGGAAGAATGCCATCCGAGATCATAAAGTCGACGGCACGGGAGTGGTCGGCGATGATGCGCAGGGAGCGGCTGGCGCCGGAGTAATCGTCGGCGTCATAGGTCTTGCCACTGATCTCCTCACCGAGCTTGATGAGGTGCTGCATCAGATCGCCGTCGTAGTTAGCGGTCTTGTGCTGCATGATGGCGGCCATGCGCTCCAGGCCCATGCCCGTATCGAGGTTGCGGTGCGGCAGCTCCGGCATGGAGCCGTCCTCCTGGCGGTCATACTGAGTAAACACGAGGTTCCAGAACTCAAGGAAGCGGTCGCAGTCGCAGCCGGGCTTGCAGTCGAGGCTGCCGCAACCGACCTCCTCGCCCATGTCAAAGTAGATCTCGGAGCACGGACCGCAGGGACCGGTGGGGCCAGCGGCCCAGAAGTTATCGTCCTCGCCCAGACGCGAGATGTGATCCTCGGCAACGCCCAGGGAGCGCCACACGTCGTGGGTCTCGTCGTCCTCGGTAAAGACGGTGAAGTACAGGCGGTCGAGCGGCAGCTTGAACTCCTTGGTGATGAGCTCAAAGGCCCAAGTGCAGGCCTGCTGCTTGGAGACGCCGCCAAAGGAGAAGTCGCCGAGCATCTCAAAGAAGGACAGATGACGGCCGTCCTCGCCGATGCAGTCGATGTCGTTGGTGCGAACGCACTTCTGACAGGAGATCGCGCCGATCTCCTTCATGGTCTTCTTACCCTGGTAGTACTCCTTAAACTGGTTCATGCCGGCGTTGGCGAGCAGCAACGAAGGATCGTCGGGAACGAGGGACGAAGAAGGATAGAGCTTAAGACCGCGCTCCTCAAAGAAGTTGAGGAACTTAGAGCGAATCTCGGCCGTAGTCATTGACGGGTAGTCAGCACTCATAGAGGGAATCTCCTCGGTTTCACATCGAAACAGTTCAAACGTAACGATATTACCATCCCACCGCCCTAGCGCAAAAAAGAGGGCCGCCAAACAGCGACCCTCCAGCGAAAGTGCATGTTATTTAGGACTAAGCAATCCTTTGAAAAAAAATGGTTTTAGTAAAATACTATATAAGAATCATCCGGAAGGAGCGACCGATGAATACCAAACGATTTATCCTGAATGCACTTCTGGTTGTAGCACTTTTAGCGCTCTTGGCCTTCTCCCACTGGTATTCAAACCAACCAGCATTTGGCTACGTATTATATGCAGTAATGTCCGGCGATAAGGCCTGTTGCCCTCTACGCGCAATTGACGTTCTCTATTTCTATGTAGCCGGCCCCTTATCAATCGCTTTGCTCGTGTTTCTTGTCTTTTACAACATCAAAAAACGCTAACAGGGCCTATTCTAACAGGGCCTCTTAGGAATCCGAATCATCCATGGAGCCGTCGATGCCGGTTTTGGTGTCGTCGTCCGTATTGGAATCGTCGTCCTTGGCGAAGGGGTTCTTGAAGAAACCCGTCGCGTCGGGCTGAAGACCCGAGAGCTTGATCCAGGAATTATCGAGCTCGGGCTTGGGCATGGCCTTGGCCTCAGGCGCGGTCTCATTGCCGATGAGCTCAGACTCATAGATGAATGTGTCGTCGCCAAGCGCGTCATAGGCGGCGACCGGGTTGCCATCGGCATCGCGATACGGCGTACCCTTAAACACGGCACCTTCGTAGGCCACGAGCTGGCGGCCGGTCTCGTTTTCGAAGTAGTACACGAAGATACCCTTGAGGGCCGCGCACAGCGGGATGGCGATGACCATGCCAATGGGGCCCATAAGCGCCGAGCCAATAACAAGGGCCGTGAGGCTCATGATGGGATGCACCTGCACCGAGCTCTGCATGACCTTAGGTGAAATGACGTTATCGGTGACATTTTGTGCCACCATGGTCACAACCAAGGTCCACAACGCCAGCATCGGGCTAAACATAAACCCGAGCACCGTGGCAATCGCCGCGCTCACCCAGGGACCGACAACCGGGACCAAGTGCATGATGCCGGTAAAGATGGCCATGAGCGCCGCATACGGATGCCCGATGATCGTAAAGCCGATAAAGGCAAGGATGCCACCGCAGATGGACGTCACGACCATGCCACGCATGTAACCGCCGACTGAGCGCGAAAGAATCGCGACCATAAAGCGGTACGAGGTCTCCTTTTCCTGACCGATGATGGTGCAGACCTCGTGGTGCATACGGGGATAATCGCAGGCAAGCCAATAGGCAAGCACCAGACCCAAAAAGATCACGAACAGCTGTGAGGCCGTGTTGGTGATAAGCGGGAACACGCCGCGGCCGAGCTCAGCGGCAATCTGTGAGACATATTTGGACGCCACCGTAACGAGCGAAGAAAGGTTATCGTCCAGGTACTCCTTGACCGGCGTGTTGTTGAGCGTCTTGGCGCGCGAGATCATCTCATTAAGGTCGCCGCCCGCAACACGTAGCTGCTCAGGCAGGCGGCTCAGGACTTCCATGATCTGGCCAAAGAGAATCGGCGACAGGATACAGACGACACCGACGAGCACGGCTACGACCACAATGAGCGCGATGAGCGAGCCGATACCACGGCCCACCCCATGATGCTCGAGCCAGTTGGTGATCGGCGACATTACAAAGGCAATAATGGAGCCGACGGCCAAAAACTCAATAACCGGCGCCAGAATCCCCATGAGGTTAAAGATGACGGCAGCGATCACGATGCAGCCGACAACGGCCCAAATGCGCAGCGTCAGAATGCGGGTGTCGCGCAGCGCGCGATCGGTTTGTTGGGCGTGCTCACTCATGAACGAACCATTACTCCGTCGGGGTCAATCTTGTCCTGAATCTTCTTAAGCGTACGCCGCAACAGACGCGAAACCTGCACCTGGGAGATGCCCAGCTTCTTGGCGATCTCGATCTGGGTCATGCCCTTCACAAAGCGCAGCTCGATCACCTCGCGCTCGCGCGGGGAGAAATCGCGAATGGCCTCCTCAATCACCAGGCGGTCATCGGTAAAGTCGAGCTCGTTGTCGTCATCGGCATAGCGGTCGAGGATCGAAGGCGCATCGTCGGAATCGGACGCACCGGGGGCCTCGATGGGCACCGAGGTGTAGGCCGAGGACGATTCCATGGCTTCGAGCACCTCGTCGACGGTCACGTCCAGGTATTCAGCGATTTCCTCAACCTTAGGAGAACGCTGTAGCTCGTTGGTGAGCTTGTCGGTGGCCTGGTTAACCTTGGCCGAGAGCTCCTGCAGACGACGCGGCACACGCACGCTCCAGCCCTTGTCGCGGAAGTGGCGCTTAATCTCTCCCAGAA
>JAIJJM010000266.1 GCA_022728415.1 Collinsella sp.
TGCTGGTTCCTGATTTGCGCAATCCGTATTTCGCCGATTTGGTCTCGTCAATGGAGGATGAGTTGTATGCCCGGGGCTATTCCACGCTGATTGGTACTTCAGCAGAAACAGTGGAACGCCAGGATGCGTTTATTGGCAATCTGCTCGGGCAGCGTATTGATGGTGCGATCGTGGTGCCGCAAGGTGTGGAGTCACCCGGGGTGCAGTCGTTGATTAAACGTAATTTGCCATTGGTGTTCGTGGATCGGCGTGTGCCGGGCGTCGAATCGGTGCCGTTTGTGGTTTCCAATCCGTATACGGGCATTCGCGAGGCGGTAGAGGAATTGGTACGTTTGGGACACCGTTGCGTGGGATATGTGTCGCATCCCTCATTAGGGTCGTTCAGCGTCAACGAACGAGAGACTGCATTCCGTGCGGTTGCGTCGGATATGCTTATCGAGGGTAACGGCGTGGTAGTCGCTTGCGACTCCACTTATGAATCGCGTACGGCAGCGGTTGAGTCGTTGCTTGATGCCGGCGTAAGCGCGATGCTGTGCGCATACTCGCCGGATGCGCTCACGATGATTGGTGTGCTGCACGACCGTGGGGTTTCGATAGGTGAGGATATGTCGCTGGTGTCGTTCGATGACATTGCGGCGTTCACCTTGATGACACCGCGTATCGCGGTGGTTTCCCAACAGGCCGAGCTGATGGGGCGGCAGGGCGTGGATTTGCTGCTGTGCCGTATTCGCTCTGGTGCTTCGGATGAGGGCGTCACCCATTCCGTGCCCACGATGTTCATCAACCGCGGGTCTGTGAAGCAGGGCCCCTCCGCAGCCGTCGCCGGCTGATTGTTTCAGTATTTTCCTGCTTCTACTACTTCTTTGTCCGTATGCGTGACACGCAGAAGACTATATTTTGACAACGATGATTTAACGTTTTATCATTACTCCCATCACTTGATAAAACGTTAAATCTTGTGACGGCGACAAGGCCTCGGCTTGGTCGTGAGGAGACGGTCATGGAAGACGTCTCCGATTTTTCGGCAAGGAAGCTGATGGAAAGGAACATCATGAAGAAGATCATTCTCGATTTGGATACCGGCATTGACGACACCTTGGCATTGTCATACATCCTTGGATCCGAAGACGCGGAACTGATTGGTATTACCGGTACCTATGGCAATGTGTTGTTGGAAACGGGTATCCGTAATGATTTGAATTTGCTGGAAATGTACGGACGGCCAGATATCCCGGTGTTTAAGGGTGTGTCGCATCCCAGTGATGCGGATTCTTTCGAGGTGCCTGACAGTTCAGGCATTTTTCACGGTCGCAATGGCACCGGCAATGTTGAGGTGCCTGCAACGGCAACACGTCAGGCGTCTGATAAGTCGGCAGTCGATTTCATTATCGAATCCGCTCGCAAGTACAGCAAAGAAGAGCTTGTCTATGTGCCAACTGGTCCCTCGACCAATATTGACGCCGCATTCGTCAAAGCACCCGATATTGTTGACAAGCTCACCATCGTCATGATGGGAGGGGCGCTGACGCAGCCGGGCAACTGCAACCCCTACATGGAAGCTAATATTTCCATGGATCCCAAGGCCTCTAATCGCATGTTCTCCACTTCGGCCGACATCACGATGATTGGTCTTGATGTGACCATGCAGGCATTGATGACCAAGAAAGATACGCAGGCTCTACGCGATGTCGGCACTAAGGCCGGTGCATTTCTTGCCGACATGACTGATTACTACATCGATATCAGTGAGGAAACTGATCCTGCATTCCAGGGCGGATGCAACCTGCATGACCCATTGGCTGCTGCTGTGGCCCTTGATCCGACACTAGTTACGACTTTCCCGATTGACCTTATGGTCGAGACTGAAGGCCCGAGCATTGGGCGTACCATCGGCGATCCGACAAGATTATTGAGCCAGCCGAAGAACACCAAAGTAGCTCTTGGCGTAGATGCTGAACGATTTACTTCGCAATTCATGGAACGACTGCTGAAGCTTGCCGCCACCGTCGATTGAATCACTAAGGAAAATAAGGAGAATTGTAATGACGGAACAAATACAGTCGGTTGCTTCCATTGATGATTTTGAAGCCAACCGAGCAAAGACCAAAAAAGCACTGCCTGCACTGCTGATTGTTTTCACTTTGGGAACACTGATGATTCAGGCATTCAATCTGGTGTTCCAAAACATTGGTGATTCACTCGGCATGTCATCAAGTGCCTCACTGATCAGCACACTACCAGGCATCGTTCTTGGTGTGGTGTGCATGCTGTATGGCACATTGTGCGACTTCATATCCCCGAAGCGTATGACGCTATTTGGCGTAGTTGCATTAGTTGCCGGTAGCTTTTTGGGGTTCTTTGGCTCGTTCAACTTCTGGGTCGTGCTCATCGCACGTATGATTCAGGTTGCTGGTGCACAAGTTGCTGGTTCTGTGTTCCTGGTGATGACAGTCAAATATCTGAATGACAAGGAAAAGGCCATCTACATTGGCATTTACAATGCTGTGTATTATTTGGCCGCTGCTATCGGTGTGTTTGCGGGAGGCTTCATCACCTCTTTCGATTGGAAGTACCTGTTCCTTGTGCCGGCGTTATCTGTGTTCTTTATTCCTCTGCTGATTAAGAACACTCCAGACATCAGTGCCAAGGGCGAGAAGATAGATTCCATTGGCGTTCTGTTGTTTGCGGTATTTGCTGCGCTCATTGCCATTTACTTCTCGTTCCCCGGAGTCGGCATGATTATTGCCTCGATTGTATTCGCTGTACTGTTTGTGCTGTGGATTTGGAAAGGCAAGAATCCGTTCCTGGGTCGTTCTTTCGTGACCAATGGTGCGTATATGTCCATTCTGCTGCTGCAATTTGTGCTGTACTTCTTCAACTTTGCTTGTGTGCCGATTTACAACGTGATTGGTGAGCAGATCTACAACGTGCCGTTGACCACGGTTTCGCTGTGTCTAACATTGGTCTACATTGTGGCCACAATTGTTGGATGCGTTTCTGGTCCAGTAATCAACAGACTCGGACGCATGCGCACACTGGTTATCGCTATCGTGCTCATGATTGTCGGCTTCGCAGGATCTGCCATATTCATTAAGAGTGGGTTCGGAGTGCTGACTTTTCTTGCCTGCTTGTTCATTGCTGGTGTTACCGCTGTATATACGCCAATCTACGACGCTGCGTCAGATGCGTTGCCGGTCGAGGAGAATGGTCGTGGCGTAGGAATTCTCGATCTGATGATGAACACTTCGGCCTCTATCGGAGTCGGCGTATACTCCAGTCTCATGGCCAGTGACACCATGGGCAAGGGTGGTCTGTTCGGTGTTGGCAGTGGTGTGGAAGCGCAGACCTCCAACATGTTCTGGATTATGTGTGCGGTTTCGGTGTTGTCGATGATTGTACTGTTCGTATTTCGCAAGAGTTTTACGGCAAAACGCAATGTCTGATTGCGCCTGCTGGTGCGGAGCATGTTGATCGAACAGACTACCGCACCAGCAGCATCTATCATTCAGAAAGGGAATATCATGCCTGCTATGGATGAAACGCTTGTTTCTCTTGATTGCATTCATGGGGCCGTGTCCGTCGTTGGCTCGATGAATGCCGATTATACCGTCACCACCGAGCGTCTGCCCAAACCGGGGGAGACAGTGCTAGGAGGGCCGTTGCGGGTGCTTCCTGGTGGCAAGTCGGGGAATCAGGCTGTTTCGGCCGCTCGTCTTGGAGCCGAAGTCCGATTGTTTGGTGTGCTCGGTTCCGACGCTAATGCGGATTTTTTGCTTGAAGCATTGAACGATACCGGTGTGGACACCAGTTATATTCGGCACGTGGATGGGGCCAGCGGGACCACGGTCATCACCGTAGACGCGGCAGGAGAGAACACGATTGTTTATTCTCCCGGCTCTAACGCTTACGTCAGTGTTGAGTATATTCAATCGATGCGGGATAATCTGACCTCAGCCGATGTACTGGGACTGTGTTTGGAGAGTCCGATGGAAACGGTCACGGCATGCGCTCGCCTCTGCCATGATGCCGGGCTCAAGGTATTGCTCAACGATTCGCCATTCGTTGCTGAACTACCCGCTGAACTTATCGAGGCTTCGGACATTCTGCTGGTCAATGAA
>JAIJJM010000267.1 GCA_022728415.1 Collinsella sp.
AACAAGCCATGAGATAAATATACTCATGCGATATTCCCCAGCTTATACGGTTCAATGTGTTCCCCGCATTCTGCGGCACAGATCAGCTCGGAAAGTTCGTTAAGTGCATCCAGATCATCAGCGTAAAAAGCAACGTCATACAAACTCCGGATTGCCCTGGTCAATGAGTCACGGGCTGCATGTTCAGCATGAGCGCCTGATGCACTTAAGCGAAAATAAAATCGTTCAAGTGCTTTGTTAATGAGAGTTTTATATTCTTTGCCCATCGCAACGCCCTTTAATCTGCTTTCTGAATTTCAGCTTCTGAATCCATACAAATAATTTCGATATAGGGTTCATCGCCATTAACCTGACGTGCCTTTTCAGCTTCGCTAATGATTTCTCGTACGGTCTGGTACGGAAGCTCCACAGTCAGGCGCGTACCGTTCAGATAAACGTAAGTAGCTGCGTTTTTTTCGGATGGAACAACTCCGTCAATGGCTGATGCGCGTAATAACAGTTCACCGCGAAAATCAATAAAACGGATAAATACACCTTGTGCATGCTCTTTGGTCATAAAGCACCTGTTATAAATCAGCCTGTTTAATAAAACTTTGCCCGCGAAGCAGACGATCAACCGTGCGAAGTGCTTCGTATAATGTGAAATCCTGCCCGAAGTGATTGTCGCCGCAGTTCAATGCAAAAATGCGGTTTCCGGTAAACGGATTGCGTGGGCATTTGTGGACCACGATTCCAGCTTTCTCAATCAGCCAGGCATGCTCGCCGATTTGTTTTACAGCGTGGCCATCCGGTGTTGCGTGCGTCTCGTTCAGGTTATAGCGACTGTTACTACGTGATGCACTGGTAGCGACGTGGTGTACATGGCGTTCTACGCCATTACGAAATTTGGAGTATGGATTATTAGCGTTTTTTTTCATGATGGTGCTCTGTTCATTGTTTTAGCTGTTAGCCAAAGCGTCTTTTAACATCGCCACAAGGTTTACTTCAGGCTTTTCCATTTTGGCGCGTTTGGGGCGGATAATAATTCGACCGTCAGCCAACATCTTTTTGCACGTATTAAGAGGGATACCTGTTATCTCTGCATATTTCTGCAGGGATACATAGGGGGCATTCACATTGATATTGATGGTTATACCTGACATCCCACTAGCCTCCTGATCAGGAAGATTTGTTTTGTTCTTTCTGGGTTAGCTCTAGGCCGCGAAGGAAGATCATGCGCGCCATGTTAGAGGATGAGCGTTGTTCTTTAGCTGCCATTTCATCAATGACGGCTCGCTCCTCGAGGGACAGCCGAAGTGCCAGTCTTGGACCTGTGGCGGTGTTACGCGGAATGCGTGATCTGGTATCGTGAAGAACTTGTTTCATAGTGGTATATTGTGATCATCTAATAGCTCGTGAAATCATTTTGGTATCAAAAAAGATACCTGTCAAGGTTTTTGTATGAAAAATGATATTGGTCAGCGGTTGCGTGAGGAAAGGGAAAGATTGGGACTTAGTCAAGTTGCCATGAGCGACATTGGTGGAGTCAAAAAGCTAACTCAGCTTAGATATGAGAAAGGAGATAGCTTTCCTGATGCTGCGTATTTGGCAGCGCTGTCTCGTTTTGGCCTTGATGTTCAGTATGTTGTGTTGGGAATTCACTCACCTGAAACTTATAACGATGATGAGCAGGAGTTGATTACTCGCTTTCGAGCAGCTTCGTTAGATGTGAAAAACGCGGTGATTGGGGCTTTAAAAGGTGCGATCAGTGAAAAGGAAACTCAGCCATCAGGACGTGAGTTAAATATTTCTGGTGGTAATAACCGTATCGCTGGTCGTGACTATAACGAAACTAAGGGTAGGTGATAGTAGGGAGGTGACATGGCCGTCAACTCAAACGGTTCAAACAATCGCGTTGCTGGGCGTGATTTTCACGAAAAGAATATTCAGATAGAGCGATATGATGGTTCTCATACCGTCAATATCGCAATCCCTTCGAATAATGATGATGACGATCGCCCTTTGCTTAAGGCTCAGCGTAAGGAGCTAAATAGCTTGGTTGCTGCTATTGCAGAAGCTAGCAATACTGAAGCGTTTATTATTTGGCAAAAAGTACATGCGGAGATTGGTGTAGCTGGTATTGATGATATGACAGTAAATCAATATAAAACAGCGGAGAGTTTTCTGCATGCAATGCTTGAGCGATGTAAAGATCATGATGCCTGTAAGGCTCTTGTAAGTTTATTACTACGTAACAGTGAAGACTGTGGACTTCGACAAAAACTTCTGCGGTATTGCCATATCAATTTCGGTACAGGACGTTTAAACGATCTTACTCGTTCTCAGTTACAGTCTGCATTGTCGTGGTTAGAGCAACAATCGGCATCAAGCCACACAGAGAGTTCGACCTTACCAGAAGTCCGACTTCGTGCTTCAGAATTAATCCGACTTTATCCAAAAGAAATAATATTCTTTATCTGCGTAGGGGTTTTGGTAGGCGGTGTCATTTCTAGGGCGTTTTTTAATTTGTAATCTTACTTGAGCTAAATTGAGGTAATGATATGAAAGTAAAAAAGGTTCAACTATTAGTTACTTTTTTATCTATGTTTTCTTTTTCCGCCGTCGCAATGCCTTTTAAAACTATTGAACGTGAGAGTTTCAATGGGGTATGGCCATTTAATACTGATGAGGTTCAATTACAGTGTCTTGATGGTAATCCTTATGTGATGAATTTTGACGATAATAAGTTATATGCACTTACAGGCTTGGCTCGAATAAAAGGTAAAACATTTGGTGCGTTACCGTTAGATAACAATAATCCATTTTGGCTAGATAATGATGCCGCCCCAGGGTTAAAAAAGAGTCTGGGGGATGTCACTAAGGCTGCATTTGATTTATGTGATAAGTAACTAAAATGTCGGTTCGTAAGATTCCATCAGGTAAATGGCTTTGCGAATGTTATCCCTACGGGGCATCGGGAAAACGCATTCGTAAACAGTTTGCGACAAAAAGTGAGGCGCTCTCTTATGAGCGCCGTTTAATGAATAGTAGAGTTGGAGACGAGTTTCAAGATGGTTCTGGTCCTCGTCTTTCTGAGTTGATTGCTCGTTGGTTTGAGATGTACGGTAAAACCTTGTCCTCTGGTGCAGAGCGCAAAGTCAAACTTGAGGCGATTTGTTCCAGGCTGGGAGATCCATTTGCTTCTCAGTTTGACAAAAATATGTTTGCCACTTATCGGGAAAGAAGGCTATCAGGAGAATGGAATCCCAAAGGGAAGAAAAAACTTAGTGAAGCAACCGTTAATCGCGAGCAGTCATATCTACATGCTGTTTTTGCCGAACTGAAGCGCCTTGGGGAGTGGTCTGGTGAAAACCCCCTGACTGGTATTCGTAAGTTTCGTGAGGAAGAAAAGGAACTGGCGTTTCTGTATGTAGATGAGATTGAACGCCTTCTGATTGCGTGTGATGAGTCACGGAATAAAGATTTGGGGGTTGTTGTCCGTATTGGGCTTGCGACTGGTGCTCGGTGGAGTGAAGCAGAAGGATTAAAGCAATCTCAAGTACTGCCCGGTCGAATCACATTTGTTAAAACTAAAGGAAAGAAGAACCGCACTGTACCGATTTCACCTCAATTGCAGGCTATGCTTCCCAAAAAACGAGGAGCGCTATTTTCACCATGTTATGAGGCTTTTGACGCTGCAATTAAGAGAGCGAAGATCGAGCTTCCTGATGGGCAATTAACTCATGTGCTACGTCACACGTTTGCCAGTCATTTTATGATGCGGGGCGGAAATATTCTTGTGTTGCAAAAAATACTGGGGCATAGCGATATAAAAATGACTATGCGTTATGCGCATTTTGCTCCAGGTCATTTAGAGGCTGCTGTTGAATTGAACCCTTTTGACAATAGAGGGTAAAAAGTGGCGATAAAAAGTGACAATAGATTCAAATGGCGTTGTATAGAGCCATTTTCAAAGTTAATAAAATCATAAGGTTATGATTTATAAATGGTGGTTGATAGTTTTTAAAATCCCTCGGCGTTCGCGCTGTGCGGGTTCAAGTCCCGCTCCGGGTACCATGGGAAAGATAAG
>JAIJJM010000268.1 GCA_022728415.1 Collinsella sp.
ATCGCGATCGGCATGTCGCAGATGTTGATGATACGAGCGCTGGGGCGCAGAACGCGGCAACCCTCGGACACGATGGCAGCGGGGTTGGAGTAGTTGAGAATCCAGTAGTCCTTCTTGGCGTACTTCTCAACGTCATCGATGAGCTCGACCATGGGGAAGATAGTGCGCATGCCATAGGCAAGGCCGCCGCAGCCGCAGGTCTCCTGGCCCACGCAGCCATGGCGCAGCGGAATCTTCTCGTCCTGCTCGCGCATGGCATAGCCGCCCACGCGCATCTGGGCAAACACGAAGCTCGCGTCGGTGAAGGCGGTCGCCTTGTCGGTGGTCACCGTAAGCTTGATGTCCAGGCCAAGGTCCTCGTGCAAAATCCAGTCCACGAGCACGCCGATCTTGCGCTGGCGCTCCTCGTTGATGTCGTACAGTCGAATCTCGTCAACGTCGAGCTCGTCCTTGCGCAGGGCGATGGACTTGACGATGCCGGGGGTAAAGGTGGATCCGCCACCGCACAGAGTAATGATCATTGTTTACTGCTCCTTCTCAATTGCGTTCTCGACCTTGTCGCGCATCTCGGCGACCTTCATGCCAAAGATGATCTGGATATTGTTGCCGTTGCGGTTGATGCCGCTGTTGGGCACATGGTTGATGAGGTTCTCATCGATGAGGTCCGGGTTCTTAACGTTCACGCGAAGACGCGTAAAGCAGTTCTCGAGCTCCTCGATGTTGTCCTTGCCGCCAAGACCTGCGACCAGGTCGGCAATACCTGCATCGACGCCCTCTGCGGGAGCTGCGGCAACAGCGCCCTGCTTCACCGCGACAGACGCGGCGGCCTCGCCCTCGGCAACGGACTCGGCGAGCTCGGACTCCTCCTCGCGACCAGGCGTGTGGAGGTTGAGCTTCTTAATAAGGAAGCTAAAGAGGAAGAAGTACAGAACGGCGTTGACGACTCCAAGCACCAGCATAACCGGCCAGTTGGTCTTATCGACACCCAGGACCAGGTTGGAGACCACGATGTTGATGATGCCGCCTGCAGTCGAAGCGGGCACGGAGAGAACCTTGAGCAGAACCAGGAAGATGCCGGAAAGAACCGAGTGAACGACGAAGAGCACGGGAGCGGCAAAGACAAAGAGGAAGTCCATGGGCTCGGTGACACAGGAGAGCACGGCGGTGATGATCAGCGGGATGATAACGGCCTTGGTCTTATCCTTGTTCCCCTTGTAAGCGGTGAAGATAAAGGCGAGACCGATACCGATGTAGGGCCACAGGTTGTTGAAGGTGTAGCTGTTGAAGTAGGTGCTATCGGAGAAGGGCTGGCCCGTCATTGCCATCTCGGCAACACGGATGGGATAGGCGCCGGCGATAACCTGATCGCCCAGCGTCAGGGTGCCACCCACATCGGAGAACTGGAACGGGGTGTAGATGAGGTGGTGCAGACCGGTGGGAACGAGCAGCTTGTTGAGCATGCCGTAGATAAACAGACCGATGTTGCCCGACTCCTTAATGATGCCGGCAACGGAGGAGATGGCGCCCTGAACCGGAGGCCAAACGATGCAGAAGCCAGCGCCCATGATCCAGGAGATGATGATCATGATCAGGAACGGGAAGCGAACGCCCGAGAACATCGAAAGGGCAATGGGGAACTGCTTGTTCGAGTACTTGTTGAACACGGCACCGGTGATGCAACCAAGAATGATGCCGCCAAACACGCCGGTATCGAGCACCTGAATGCCCATAACGGTGCTCTGGCCGGTTCCGGTAAGGCCGAGCATGCCGCTCGCTTCGGCAAGAGAGCCGGTGGCGTTGAGCACGATGTTATTGGCCTGAAGGAACAGGAAGAACGACATCAGGGCGATCAGCGAAGCATGGCCCTTGTTCTTCTTTGCCATGGCACCGGCGATGCCCACGCAGAACAGAATCGAGAGGTTGTTGATGATAAACATCAGCGACTGATAGACAACGGCGCCCACAAGCTGGAACGGACCGGAGCCCAGTACGGGGATCACGGCGCAGATGGTCTTGTTGGTCAGAATAATGCCCACGATGAGCAAAATGCCGGCAACCGAGAGATACATCATCGGCTGGACGATCGACTTCGCGAACACCTCCAACGGCGCTTTGAAATTGAACTTCTTTTTTGCGGTCATAGCGGTACTCCCCTTCCTTTTCCGCAAATTGAGATAGGTGTGCCCTGGACAAGACCGTGAGCCTTGCCTTATATCAATCGATGTGTAGGCACGTTATGCCTAGAGACCAGGTTCTCCAAGCAGGTTAACAATGTGATATGCGAGATAACTCTTCTCGGCATCGGTAACGACAACGTTATAGGTAGACGAGAGGTGGGCGGCTATGGCGTCCGCGCACGAGAACGCGCACGGATACTTAGTTTCATCGATTCGGAACAGCGCATCGTCATTGATCTGCCCGGCCGCGGGGTCAAGCGCCCGCTGTGCGAAAAACTGCAGGTGACGGACGAAGCGCTCATAGGGCAACGAGGTGTCGTCGAGGGTCGCAGCGTAACGATCGGAAACAATCGCGAGTACGTCGCGAACAAGCTGGACCGAGATGATGAGACGGTCGGAGCGTTGCGGCATGGTGGCGTTGACGATATGCAGCGTAATAAAACCCTGCTCTTCTTCGCTCATCTGGATGCCCATATACTCCTTGACAATCTGCAGCGCACGGCCAGCTAGCGCGTACTCCTTGCGATAGAACTGCTGGATCTCGAGCAGCAGCGGGTTCTCGCAGGGAACGCCTTTGCGCTCGCGCTCCAAAGCAAGGCTGATATGGTCTGCGAGAGCGATGAGGATCTTGTCATTGATATCGACATTGAGCTCTCGACGAAGCATCTGAACGATGTCCTCGGAAATCACGAGGTTGACGGTGGGGATGGACTCTAGAAGATGTGCCAAGCGGTCAATCGTACACGAATCCTGAGAAGTTCCCTCCTGCAACGCGTAGGTCTTTTCGACCGATGCCTCGTCGATGGCATCGCCGGCATGACGGCCAAAGCAGAGGCCTCGACCGATGACGATGAGCTCGGAGCCATCGTCCGAAGTGACCATTGCGACGTTGTTGTTAAAAACTCGCTTGATAACCACGGTACCCACCACAAGAATTTACTCGGAAAGCCAGATGACAGGCTCTTTAACAGCAACAGGGCCGGAAGCATGCTCTCGAAGAGTCGAACTCTCCGAACGCTCGCACACGATAATGAAGACCGTGGGATCGAAGCCGGCGGCGCGGACCGCGTCGAAATCGACCTCGACGAGGGGCTGGCCCGCGTCGACATGGTCACCCTGGGCAACAAGCGCATGGAAGCCCTTGCCCTCAAGCTTAACAGTGTCGATTCCGATATGCAGCATCACCTGAGCAGAGCTGTCGTCGGACATGATGCCCAGCGCGTGCTCAGTCGGAAACAGCGCCGCGACGGTGCCGGAAACAGGAGCGCACACCGTTCCCTCTTGGGGAACCACGGCAACACCATCGCCCACGGCACGGCTGTTAAAAGCGGGGTCATTGGTTTTTTCTAGATGAACAAGCTCGCCGGAAACGGGAGCGAGGATTTCAAACTCAGAGGTTGCAGTCTTCTGCTCATCCGAGCCCCCCATAAGGCGAGAAAAGAAACCCATGGTGGCATGTCCCTTCATATATATAGCCCAACCAAAATCAAACGAATGCGTCCATAGAGACACACCCGTTCAAAGACTTTGGTTAGGCCCACGTCCGAGGGACTCGGTAACCTTCCGCATTTCTTTTTACGGGAGTTATTGTAGGCAACAGCAAAGCCAGAATAATCATTATGACCGGTGAACGGTATTTTTTCTCCGATAAACGGTATCTATGCGGCACTTAGGGACGATCCTTTTCTGCCGGCACCCAGGGACACTCCTTGCTCTGACCCCTTTGCACCAAAAAGGACCCCGAGCATAGCCTGCTCGGGGCCCTTGGTTCGCCTCGCCCTAGCGGGCGACGCGTATGCTACTTGCGCTTGCCGCCGCCGTCGCCGGGACGACGGGAGCTGCCACCGCGCTTGCCGCCACGGCTGTTGCCATAGCTGCCACGGTTATCGCG
>JAIJJM010000269.1 GCA_022728415.1 Collinsella sp.
GTTCTGGATGTCAGGGCTGGAGGCGATCTTGATCCACTTCAGGGCCAGATCCTGCTTGGAGCTCTTCTGGGCCGCGCCCCACACGGAGCCGGCCATCATCGACGGCTGGTTCTGGCCGCTCAGGCCGGGCATCGGGAAGGAGCCGAGTTCGTCGGCGGTGATGTCTTTGTTGTATTCCTGAATCACGCGGATGGAGGCGCTGTTGCCGATTACGGCGCCGATCTTGCCTTCGGCCATGAGCTGGCTGGTGTCGGGGCTATCGGTGTCGAGCGGGCGGGAGGCTTCGGATGACCACTTGTGCTGGAATTCACGCCACTGCTCAAGGCCGGACACCGATTCCTTGGTGGACAGGGAGCTGACCCATTTGCCGTCCTTCTGCACGGCGTAGTCGCCACCGGCGTCCCACACCCACTGGATGGCGGTCTTCCAATCGGCACCCGGCACATAGAACGGGGTGAAGTCCTCGCCTTGGTGCGCGTCCTTGAGAATCTGCAGGTCGGCTTCAAGCTCGGCGTAGGTGGTCGGCGGCTCGTTGATGCCGGCCGCGGCCCAGGTCTTCTTGTTGTAGACCACTGCGCGGGCGGCACCGAGGGCCGGAATGCCGTACAGCTTGCCGTCCACGGTGGCAGGCTCTTCCAGACCGGAGAGCCAGGTGACGCCCTGGCGCAACTCGTCAGCGTGGTCGGTCAGGTCCATGAGGCCGCCGCTGGCCGCGAAGCCGGCGACCTGCGTATTGCCGAGGTCGAGCACGTCGGGGGGGGTGGTGGTGGACAGAGCCGTGGTGATTTTGGTGCTGATGTCCTTCCACTGCTGGTTCTGGATGTTGACCTCGACGCCGGTCTCTTTGGTGAACTGGTCGTTGATGGCCTTGATGGTGGCCTCGCTTTGATCGCCCTGCATGACCCAGACGGTGAGCTTGCCATCGCTCGAACCGGTGTCCGAGGATGGTGCGCCCATCGAGCATCCGGCGAGGGTAAGGGCCGCTGCCGTGACGATGGCCGTGGCCTGGAGCACCCTGCGGATGGCGGGGCGTACGTTGTGCTGCTGCTTCATGATGTTCCTTCCCGTCCAGTTGTGAACCGTTGCGGCTCGCTTGATCTGGCCGTCTCCATTGACTGGTGATTTCTTGTAAACGTTTACGAGAAGGAGTATAACACTCACGTAAAGGTTTACAAATATCATGTGCGTGTCGTACTTCACTTAATATCGGTAAATCTCTTTTACTATTTACTTCGTACACCCTTACGGCAGAGAATGTTTACCGACTTTCATACGCCGGCACGGCAATCCACAGGCACCGGACATGGGCCATGCGGAATCATCAGGAAAATCGCGCGGTACAATCACTGTGAACGGTCCTAGGACAGGAAGGAGACGGGCATGGCCATACCCCGTAAGCCGGCCACTATCATGGACGTCGCCGCGGCATCCGGCGTCTCCTACGCCACCGTCTCCCGTTATCTCAACGGCAATCCGCATGTCTCGGCCAAGGCAGCCGAGCGCATCGCCGCCGCCGTCAAGCAGGTGAACTACACGCCGAACAACGCCGCCCGATCATTGGTACGCCAACGCACGCAAACCGTGGCGTTCGTGGTGCACGGGCAGCCGGATTCGCTAATCGCCGACCCCAATATCAACACCATCCTGCTCAACGCCAACCAGACGCTCGGCAATGCCGATTATCAACTCATCACGCTGATCTCCGACTCCCCTGCGGCCGGCGCACGCATCGCCAGACTCGCCTCCAGCGGATTCGCCGACGGATGGATTCTCAACACGTTCCATAAAGATGACCCGCTATTTCAGAGATTCGCCAATATCAGCGTGCCGGTCGCCATTTCCGGCGTCGGCTATGGCAGCGCCATCCCCTTCCCCACCGTCGATATCGACAATCGACTCGCTTCACGCAAGCTCACCGAGCATATGTTGGGGCGCGGGTATCGGCGAATCGCCTATATCATCGGACCGCCGTACTTGCCATGTTCCGACGAACGACTGCTCGGATTCCAGGATGCGATGGCCGGCGATTTCGACCCGGCACTGGTCATTCGGTCCGACGGCTGGACCCGGCCCGATGGCCGCAACGCCGTCGTGCGGCTGCTGGACTCGCTGGCTGAGCCGTCGGGTAGCCGACTTGCCGGCGCCGACGCCAGCGTGCCCGAGCTCCTCGCCGAGCATCATATCGACGCGCTGATATGCGGCAGTGATTGCATCGCCGCTGGAGCCATGAATTATCTGCTCGACCGCGGCGTGCGTGTGCCCGACGATATTGCCATTGCCGGCTTCGACGACAGCGCCGACGCCACAGCCCTGCACCCGCAGCTGACCACCGTGCGCCAGCCAATGGACGCATTCGGCGTCAGCTTGGCCACCCTAGTGCTTGACCAGATCGAGGGCCGACCGTTCCAGCGCACGGTGTTCCTGCCCACCGAGGTCGTGGCCAGAGGCTCCACCGGAGAGTAGGCGCGCAGAGAACGGTTCTCAATAATATCTGTGCGCACTTCTCTACGCCCGAAGCGCACATGGAATATGCCCTAATCACTGCCATGTCGCCATTTGCGATGATGTGAGATTGTTATGTTCTTGTTCATTTGAGCGCACAGATACTACTGAGAACCGTTCTCTGCGCAAATAGACAATGTGGATAACTCCATAAGCTGGAACCACATTGCCCTGCCTGGCTTGCATTCAAGTCCAAATCAGCTTTACGGTCGCATCATGAGCTCTTTTATGCATGAGGATATTGTCGGCCGACGCCGAGCAGAACGTGAACGTTGCAATGATGCTGCGCGCCGTTCAAAAGGTCCATTGCTGGTGGGATACATCAATGCGGCCAACTACTACGGCGCGCCCATCCCCCGACATTGCACGCTATCTGTTGATGCCGTGCACGCCTGTGTTTCCAGTGCCAACAAACGCAGACGAATCAAAGGCGTGGTCTTCCATGTGTTTAAGGGAAAACTGGATATCCGCAAAAAGGACTATGAACATTTCTGGATTGCCTCGCCGGTCATGATGTGGGCTCAGATGGCCCAATACTCCACATTGGAGGAACTTGCGGCCATTGGAGCCTCTTTGATGAGCCGCGATAAACGGCGCAGAATGGCCACTCGCAAGGATTTCGATACTTACTTGGAAATCAGTCCGCGGTTCATAGGTCGTAACAAATGCCACGAGGCACTGCCCTACATGACAGAGAACACGGATTCTCCGCCGGAAAACACGCTGTTTGGGATGCTGAAGGATTCGGGCTTGGGATGCCCCACCGCCAACTATCGCGTGAATATCGGCAACTCATACGTCATATTGGATATGGCATATCCGGACTGCCGCGTCGCGTTCGAATATCAGGGAGCCTATCACGCCGATCCGGCACAAATGCGAATTGACGCGGCAAAGCGAAACGCATTGCAACTGCTCGGCTGGATCGCCATTCTCGTCACTGCGGATGACCTGAGAACAGCCGACACGCGGCATCGTTTTATCGAGATGGCCCATGTCGTGGTGTCCCGGCAACGCAATC
Source organism: Collinsella sp. (assembly GCA_022728415.1). The sequence goes on from JAIJJM010000269.1 coordinate 3,524, forward strand.
TCGCCGATTGGAACCGCTCATGGGCCATTACCTCTTAGCATCGCACCGATAATGCGCTATGCCGCTATTTACCGCGAGGTGCCCGCCAGACATCGGGCTCGACGTAGATCCCCCATTCATACCAAGGCAGCGCGGCACGGCGTCCTCGTCCATGTGAATGGCCTGCAGGTTAATGCAGCCTATCCACGCCGGCAGTGCGCTCCACTGCCTCGACCACCAGGTCGCGGGTGCTGTGGTCAAGCGATTCGCCCACCAGCAGCGAGCCGGACTTAAACGCCAGCGCCGCCTACAAAAGTGTGAGGCCGCGCAGGCTCACACTGCCAACAGCCGTTCAGCCAACCCTCGGAAGGTCTGGCCAATGCCATCCGTGCGCAAGGCGCCATCGACATCCAGCACCGCGGGACGGCCTGCTTCGCCGATCTCGCGCACTTCGGGTTCCAGCGGCAGCTGGGCCATCAGCGGCACGTCATAGCCAAGCGCCGCGCTTAACTGTTCAGACACGCGCTGACCGCCGCCGGCACCGAAAATCTCCAGCTTCTCGCCCT
>JAIJJM010000270.1 GCA_022728415.1 Collinsella sp.
AGTCTGAAAAGTGAGGAAATGCTGCGAGTATAACGCTTACTCGTGGGGATTTATGTTTTGCTGGTAGTTTCGTGATCGGCACCTCGCGCCAGGATGGCTCTATGCACTATCGCAATGTAGTTTGTTTGTTGGCTTGTTCGTTGTTCTTATCGTCGGCATGGAGCTTTTAAAAGAGTGGCGCACCATGCAATTTTGTTGTCTGACCTTAGTCGCCAGTGACATACAACTTTGCCAACCTGGTGATAAGAGGGAATAAAATCTGATGGGGCTATTTACCCAACTGGAAAAATTTGACCAAAAGCTTACGCGCGGTTATGCCCGGTGGGGGCGCTGGGTATGGCGGACGTTAATTGTCGTTCCGGTACTGGTCGTGTTGTGGAATATAGGACAGGCAGTATGGGGAGGACCAAGAGGTGGAGTGATTCTGGAAATCCACAGTGAAATTGACCGCCCGATACTGGGATTCAGTGTTAACGGCGTGGCGGGCGCGAATGCTTTTGCAAATGGTGGCGGTTCAACAACCTGTTGTGGTGATGTTAGTGGGGATACGGCAGAGGTTATCTGGACATTAAGTACTACTCGTACACAGTATAATGCTGGAATGCGTCTGGAGAAACGGAATATGACGTTACCTCTCCCCAAAAGAGAATGGGGAGAAGATTTTCTGCATGTGCATTTTATGCCTGGCGATAAAGTGCTGCTGGGGTGGAGTAAAGATTCTTTTTCTCCGTATGAAGATCTTCACAACGGGGGGTACAAGACCCGCGTTCGGCAGGATGTGAAAGATAAACTTTATGGTACAGGGAAAATGAATTGATAGATTTCTATAAAAATCACGTTCGGCAGAAAGCGTAATAATGTGGGGAATGTTAGATACCGGTGGTGGGACCTAAGTACAACACGCGAAAGACAATAAAGTAGGTAACGGTGGGCAGAGTCGCATGTTGACACCCTTCCCGGCGTCAATCCGGCACATTTTAACGTGATCAGTCACACCATGGCGCAGTAGCTCGTATTTATATCGTGAATGAAAACCTCAAGTTTACCCCAGCAACTATCAGAAAATAGCGATGGCCTTTATAGATTCTGAAAAGTGACGATTTGCCGCAAAAGTTACGCTTACGTGCGAGGAATTATGTTCTGCTGGTAGTTTCATGATCAACACCTCGCGCCAGGATGGCTTTATGCACTATCGCAATGTGGTTTGTTTGTTGGCTTGTTCATTGTTTTTATCGTCGGCATGGGGATGTCGGCTTTCCGCACCTGAACATAATATTTACCAGAAACAGGGAAAAGGCGTGGTGTACCTGCGCCCTTATAAAGAAACAAATCTTTCTCTACCTGACGTGAATTACAAGAGTTTGCGTCGGTTACCCAATTTATTAATAGACCCGACAACACTAGACGAATGGGATAAAGAACCGCCTCTGACTGATTTGACAACCGACTACCTCTATGAGGGCGCACAGGCCTGGTATCCTCATTATTCCTGGCATAGCGATGGTCGCTATATCCTCTACGCGGGTGAAGTTGTGCAAAACCCGCCAGACAAACCTCCCGTCGATGTCGCCTCGTTCAAGGCGTGGGGTGATTTTGCCGCAGATAAACACAGTCTCTATTTCGAAGGCAAGCGCACAGATAACAATGGCGGGGGAAATCGCTTAGATATCAAAACACTGCATCAGGTGGAATTCCGGCCTCCCTGGGATCCTGACTTACTGGGGCTGATATTACGTGACGCTAATTTCTTGTATATCAATGGGCATCGCCTCGCAGATCCCGATAGTTTCCGTGTGCTGGCACAAAAGTCATGGGATCAGCGAGGAAAGTTTTCTACCGCGTTTAATCCCTGTGTGGCTATGCCATTTGGCCCCTGGGATACCCTGGCTCGTACACGGACCAAAATCCTGATCAACGGCGAACAGCTTGATGCCGACCCGGACACCTTTTCCGTCGTGCGCTGGATGCCCGGCTCACTCTTGACCTGGCGTGATAAAAACGGGCTGCAGCGTAAAGTCCTCGACAAGGAAAATCTGGCGTGGGATGAAGATTTAACAAAGCACTGTCTGGATTTTTCTCTGCTGGAAAAGAAAGTGTTCTGGCGTAAAGGACCTGCTTGTAAACAGGAAGAATTACCCGGACTCGATCCGGAGCAGTTTCACCCCATCAGTGATGCTGTCGCCCAGTATCAGGACTCGCTTTATACCATCATCGAAACAGAGTCTGGTGACCGCAAGCTGGAAATCGTGAAACTTGATGATCCCAATCTTATTATCAACAAACGTTTCAACGCCGGGAAACGCCACGGCTATTTACTTACGCGTGCCGAAGGGTGGCCATACCATTCCGGTTTACATGTGTTTGAATCTGACGGACCGCTGATCTTACTGGATAACCGTTCTCCGGATGAACGCGAAGCCCATCTTAATGACCATCCCTTTTTGCGCAGATGGTATGCCCGCGATAACCGCTACATTTACAGCTTTGATGGCGCGCAGCTCTGGCGATACCGCACCGCTGATCCGAAACAAGTTCGCTTAATCTGGAAGGAACAACATTCGGGATATGGCTATGGCGTAAATTACAAAACGGGATATCTGGACGGAAAAATTACTGATGACGGCGAATTTATTCCTGCCCCGCGCAATGAGGCGACAAAATGAAGGGTCAAATAATCACAGTTGCACTCATCCTGTTGGGACACACATTTCTGACGCCTGCTGTACAGGCCATAGGGTTCGACTATTACAATGATCACGGTGTTATGTCTTACGGTAAAGGTTATTGGGGGGATAAGAAAATCATTGCCCAGTTTCCGGAGATGAGCAGGGCCGATTTGCGCCTTGTGAAAAATATCTCTGGGAAAACGGGTTATATACCTTCCGATGAAATAAGCATAAAAAATGAGGAATACCACTGGGTGACAGACGGCCGCGTTATTCTCTGGCGTGGCAAAATCGTTAGCAATCCACCGGGAACCCCCACTGTCGATATTGCCAGCTTTCAGGCTATGGGCCGCTTCGCGGTCGATAAATATAGCCTCTATTTTGACGGACAGCGCACCGAAAGTAATAGCGGCGCGTCACGTGTTGATCTGGCGACACTAAAAGCTATCGAAGGTAACTCTACCACGCTGGTGGATAGTAAAAATCTCTATTTGTCCGGTCGACGTCAGGGGAGCAGCAGTAATGTTACTGTATTAGAAAAAAGATGGTGGGGTATTAATCCACGTCTTATGAGTGTAAACAGAAATTTGTATTCCAATGATCTGCTTATCCGCAGTGGGCAGAATATTTATTTAAATGGCGTTCACCTTACGGCGAATGCAGACTCATTTGAGATAATTCGCTGGATACCTCATTCACTGCTGGTTTTTCGCGACAATAAGGGTATGCATCGTTATCCCTTTGGGCAATTGTCTGGCAAAGCGATACCCGTAGATGATGACGTCTCTTTTGAAGTAGGGGAAAGTCGCGTTCGCTGGCGTAAACAGCTCACGTCCGACCGTCAGTGGAGCAAGTGGATAGACCTACCAGATATTGAACCTGAACAATTCCATCTGATTACTGGCAATATTGCGCAATATAAAGATCGGCTGTATGTAACAAAATTATCGACATTTGGTGAAGACCAGCTTGAGATAATCCCGCTGGATACGCCAGACCTGGTCATTGATCGCTCATTTAATAGCGGCAAACAGCATGCTTATTTTATCCGCCAATTACGGTCAAAGAGCGTGCAAATTATTCCAGTTAACGGTCCGCTAACTAAAAACGATCGCTTCGCTTATGACGATCGCAATGTTTATACATGGACCGATACAGAGGTAAGGATTACGCCCTCCCCCTGCCCGGCGAAAACACACGTCAGAGAAGAGAATGTGCGTGAACTTCACAACAGAGACATTATTATTCCGTTGACGGATGAATCATGCCATAACGCAGCCGCAGAGGTGCAAACTTTGAAGCTCTGACCCCATGCCGCTATACTGCCGCCATCACTTAAAAACAGGATACAACAATGAACGACAGTGAATTTCATCGCCTGGCTGATCAACT
>JAIJJM010000271.1 GCA_022728415.1 Collinsella sp.
GGTCGAGGCGTTGTTTGATGGCGCTGACGCCGATGAGCGCGCCGGCGAGGATGCCGAGCGCGTTGAGCGTGGTCACTATCGCGTCCACGTGAGGCCAGCCCCATGCGGGGCCGACCGTGTTGACGAACAGGGCGAGTGCGGGCAGGACGATGAGGCCGAGCCATTTGAGGATGTCGTAGACGCGGCTGGGGATGAGCCAGTCGGGCACGTCATGGGTGACGTCGGCCGTCTCGGGCCAGTCGCTCACATCGACGCCGGGAAGCGTTTCGCCGGTGTCGGTCGTGTTTTTGCTGTCGGTCATGTTTGCTCCGATCAATAAGGGATGATGATGGGGTGATGCCGTCACCCGGTCAAGCGGGTGGCGGCATCTGTTGAGTCTCAGCGGCAGGTCACCACGTCGCCCACATAGTAGACGTTGATGTTGCCGCTGGGGACCGAACACTGGGAGACGCTGTAGCCGTGGGAGGTGGCGAAATCCCACACGGTGTCGCCCCATTGGAGGGTCTTGGAGACCCCGGTGGACGGTGCGGGGGCGGTGCCGCCGCCGTAGGTTACGACGTCGCCCACGTAGTAGCGGTTGATGTCACCGCTGGGCGTATGCCACGCGGACAGGGGCCAAGCATCATAGGCGACGGCGAGTCCCCAGATGGTTTCTCCCCATTGCATGACGTGGCTGATGCCACCCGTGTTGGTGTCGGCCGGGGGAGTGTTCGGCTGTGCGGGCGCGGCCGGTGTGGCCGGGGGCGTGGAGCCGCCGGTCGGGTTGGCGTACAAATCCCACTGCCATGCCTCGCCGCGGAACAGGTTGAGGTCGATGGGACTCCACGTGTTCACCACGCCCGTGCCGGAGTACTGGCGCATGGCCTCGCCGTACGCGCCGATCATCCACGGGTCGGCCTGATAGCCGGTCGGGCTCATGTTCGCGTACTGGGCGATCCACAGGCCGTACCGGTCGCGGATGTCCTGCGGGATGGCGCCGGCGACCGGGCCGGTGTACAGCAATGGGCGCACACCACCCGACAACCGTTCGCATTCCGCCATGAAGCGGCGTACCCAGTCCCAGTTGCCCCACGCGGGGTTGTCGTCCATCTCCCAGTCGAGCGCCACGATGCCGTGACGCCAATAATTGCTGGTGTTGCGGTAGAAGAATTGGGCCTCGGCCTCCGGGTTGCCGCCCATCGCGTAATGGTACAGGCCGAATTTCTTGCCGGATGCCTGCGCCTGGGCGATCATACGGTTCGCATCCGTGTTGACGCCGGACACGAGGCAGTTGTTGTACACCTGTCCCGTGCCCCACGTGGTGCCGACCACGATGAAGTCGGCCTGCATGTTGTACACGTCAGCGCCGCACTGCCAGTTGGACATGTCCACGCCCTGCATGTCCGCGTGCGCGGTCGCAGGGAGCGTCAGCATGCACACGGCGGCGACGAGCGCCGTGACTTTGGCGAGCAGCCGCTTATACCATGGTTTCTGCTTGCTTTTGTTTTTGAACTTGCCCAAATTCGTTTTCCTTCCTGTGTGTTGGGTGGGCATGAAATAGCCCCCGTCGGGGTCGGCGGGGGCTAAGCCTGTGGTTTTCTCGGGGCTATCGGCGCGTCCTGTATGTCCTGATTGACTTGGGTGCCGTGCCCATTGCCACCAAGCGCGTGGTAGGTGGCGTAGACGCCTTCGGCGCGGGTTTTGAGGTCGTTATCGGCGATACCGCCCGCGTCGACCATCTCACGCTGCATCTGCTCCAATTTGCACAGGAGCATGGTTTTCACCCCATCCTGCAGTGGGTCGAGACGCTGGTCGAGCTGGGTCAGGCTCGCGTCCACCTGATCGAGCCTCTGCGACAGGGCCGGGTCCGGTTTGCCCAATTGGTCGATGCGGCGCAGTATCCATCCGGCGACCGTGCCGCCGCACGTGGTGATCACGGAGACCAGGATCGTTGCCCATACGGGTATCGTCTCGGTCATCTAGGTCATGGCCTTCTTTCCTTTCGTCAGTTGATGTTCAGGGGCATGGTCGAGCCGGTGAAGAACGATTCGTCGCTGCCGGCCTCGGTGCAGATGATCTGAGAGAACGCGGTGTCCTTGCCGATCCGGCCTCGGAAGATGAGGCGCACGACACCGTCGGAGGGCACGGTTAAGCCGACGCGCAGGCGTTCGTTGCTGGCCCAGTTCTCGGACCGGCCCAATGTGGCGGATCGGGAGTCCTGGACCTCCATGAGGGGGCCTCGGAACGTGTCCGTGGCCTCGGCGGCGCCGCAGGACGCGAGGAACGCGCACTTCACGCCCGTCGGCAGGCCGGAGACCACCCATTCGGCGTAGCCGCCGATGAGGTCGGACGAATGCCGCAGGATGATGCCCGGCCTGTCCGGAGAACCCCACTGGTTGACGTTGCAGTCGAGACTCCTCGTGGGTTTCGGATCGCCGAGCATGGGGTTCGGGAACCAGTTATGTCGCATCATCGGCGCTCACCGCCGATCACTGCAGGGGCATCGAGCCTCCGTCGAACCACGGGAACCGGGGGAGGAGTTGTTGGACGGTCGGCCATTCGTCGCCCTCGTACACGGCCAAGGCCTCCAACGTCAAACTGCCACTGCCACGGCAGAAGATGCTGCGGTTGCCGTCCCCGTCGGTCTTCGCCGCCTTCCATACGGCGCCGGAGGAGGTCGTGCCGGAGGCGAGTTCCGTGCCGCTCTCCACGTCCACGTTCAGCCCGCTGGTGGCCGTGTAGGCGACGACCACGACACGGCCCGTCTTCATCAGGTCCGTCCAGGCAAACCAGTCGAGTATCGACCAGTCGCCGCCGGTATGCGTGTAGCGGTAGCGCCCGCCGGCGAGGCACTCGACATTCACGACGCCGCTGCTGGCCCACGTGCTTAACTGCTTGTGGCATGAGGGGTCGGTGTACAGGTTGGTGATGTAGCTCATGCGGCCACCACCCAGTCAGAGCGGCGGAGGCGAGCAGCCAGACAATGGCGTTTAGCCCTGCCCCCCCCCATTGGTTAATGGCATGAGGTCGCCGTCGAAGTAGCCTTCGCCGAGTGCGCGCATCTGGTTCCAGTCGGCTTCCGTCATGAGCAGGGGCTGCGTGAAGTTGGCACTGCCCGAATCGGGGCAGCTGAGCCGGATAATGAAGTCTCTGGTCGGCGTGAACTTGAGGGATGTTCTGCCTGCAGACGTGGCGGAGCACAGTGTTTTCCAGGGGTCTATCTCGGCGATGAGGACGTAGCCGTTGCGCACGGTGGACTGGTCTCCGACCACGTTCCAGATGTCCGTCTGGAACACGAGGCTCGTGTCCAGTGGCGTGTTGAACCACATTTGGACGAAGCAGTCCAGTCGGCCTTCCTGGGCGGTTATGGTGACGCCCTTCTGGTTGCCGGCGATCATGGAGACCGTGCTGTTGTTGGGGGCGGCGAGCAACATTCGCGGATACGTGAGGTTGCGCAGATACATGCCGTCTCCTTTCTGTTCTGGGCATGAAAAAAGCCACCCCGTGCGGAGTGGCTTTCGGAAAAATGGTTGTCGGTGTCGGGTTACTTCGCTTCGGCCAGCTGGGCCTCGAGCTCCTGCACCCTGCGTTGCAGTGCGGTTGCCTGCGCCTGGCTGATGGCGAGTTCGCGGGTCAGGGTGGCGTTACGGGCGCTCATGTTGTCGAGCACGTCGTTGATGTCCGCCTGCACGAGGCTTTCGGTTGTGTTGTCCATTGGTTATCTCCTATCGGTGATGGTTGGTGTGACGTCGTTCAAAAATCTGGTTCGCGCCCGGTCGATTTCCGTCGCGTGTTCGGCGAGCAGGGTTTCGAGGCTCGTGGCGTCCACGCCGGCGGGCAATCGTATCGACGGTTCCGGTTCGTCGGTCGTGGATTCGGCCACCGCCTGCGCGGCGGCGATGGCCGCGTCCGCCTCATACGGGTCGGTGACGGTGGAGTCCAGGCCCAACAGTCGGCGGGTCTCCGCACGCCCGTCGGCGGCCAACGCCCCGGTGGGCGTGAACGCGCGGTGCAGCGAGGCGGCGCGAACCTGATTCAGATCCTCAAGCGCGTCATGCTCCACCTGCTCGTAGGCGCT
>JAIJJM010000272.1 GCA_022728415.1 Collinsella sp.
GCTAATGAACGCTGGAAAAAAGATACCGAACAACTGCGGCGCAATGGGGTGATTAAGTAACTCATGTTAAGTACCTTTGCCGGATAATATAAAAAGTTATCCGGCAAATTATTTTTTACATTAGCCCTAGTAGCTGTGGAATGAACAAGGATATTTGCGGGATGTAAGTGATCATCATCAACGCGATTAACAATGCGGCATAAAATGGCAGCAATGGTTTGATCAAATGTTGAATCTTCACACCTGAAATAGAACAACCAACAAATAGCGCACTACCCACCGGCGGTGTTAACAGCCCAATACAAAGGTTAGCCACCATCATAATACCGAAATGTACCGGATCCATTCCCAGCTCTTGTGCAATCGGCAAGAAGATTGGTGTGAAGATTAGTACAGCCGGTGTCATGTCCATAAAGATGCCGACAATTAATAAGACGATATTAATCAGCAGCAATATGACCAGTGGGTTATCAGAAATCCCCATCAACGCGTCGCTGATCATATAAGGAATATCAGCATTGGTCATTGCCCAGGACATGCCCACGGAAAAACCGATCAACAGTAATACAATCGAAGTGGTAACAACCGATTCCAGAATCAGTTTGGGTAAATCGCGCCATTTTACTTCCCGGTAAATCAGCACCGAGAGAATAAATGTGTAGACAACGGCAATCGCAGACGCTTCAGTTGCGGTAAAAATGCCGCCCAGAATGCCGCCCATCACAATGAACACCAGAAGCAAACTTGGTAAGGCATCCAGAAACGCTTTACAGGCCTGAGCAAAGGTTGCTCTTTCTGAAAGCGGGTAGCCACGGCGTTTAGCAATAATGCCGCAGACTATCATTACCGCAAGACCCATTAAGATCCCTGGCAAATATCCCGCCATAAATAGCGATGCTACAGAAACGCCGCCAGCAGTCAGGGAAAACACAATTAACACGTTTGAGGGCGGTATCAGTAATCCAGTAATACAGGATGAGACGTTTACAGCGGTAGAAAATGCCGGATCATAACCTTGTTTGGTCTGAATGGGATTCAGTGTGCCACCAACGGCAGCAGCTGCCGCAACGGCTGAACCAGAAATGGAACCAAACATCATATTCGCCAGGACGTTCACATGACCAAGTGAACCAGGAACCCGACCAACCATTACCTGGGCGAGGTTAATCAAACGTATCGCAATACCGCCGCTGTTCATCAGCGTTCCGGCAAAGATGAAAAAGGGGATTGCCAACAGGGCAAAGTTATCCAGTCCATTAGCCAGTCGCTGCGAAACAGTGATTGCCGCGATATCCCAGGGAAACATCAAAAGCATTGAAGCTACAGTGGCAATACCGATTGAGAACGAAATGGGCACACCAATAAAGACCAGCACAAAAAAACAGCCAAATAGTGTAAGCGCAATATAACTATCCATTAACTGGCCTCCTGCGCAGGTTGTTTCAGTTGTTGAATGCTTTGATTAATAAAACACAAGGCATAAAACATCATCACCACTCCACTTAATGGCAGAATGATATATACGTATCCCATCGGTATTTGCATCGCGGCAGATACTTGTGATGTTGCCAGCGTTTTATCAATTAATTTCAGGCCACCAGTCACAATGACCGAACCGGCAAAACCTAAAATGAGAATGTTAATGACTATACTAAGAAGTAATTGCTTGCGCTTATTCAGGGCGAGAGCAAATAAATCGATAGAGAGATGTCTCTGCGCGCCGACGGTATATGCAGCACCTAATAATCCTACCCAGATCATCAAAAAGCGTGCCAGCTCATCGGTTAATGTACTTGGCTGGTTAAGTACGTAGCGGCTAAATACTTGCCAGACTACGCATACAACCAGCGCAAGCATTACGGCGACAGAAAACGCGGCAATGACGCGGTCTACCGCAAGTTTCAGGCGGTTAAATATCATTGTAAGCATCCTGGAAAATCAGGGCCAGAGACTGGCCCGAAATATTATTGAGCAGCGTTGTCGAATTTCTCTAACAAAGCAGCTTGTTTTGGATCTTTTTTGAAGTCGTCAAACAGAGGTTGAACTGCGGCACGGAATGGGGCTTTATCAACCTTAACGATTTCACCACCCATAGCTTTCGCTTGAGCACGTGTGTCAGCGTCAATTTTTTCCCACAATTTTTGTTGATAAGCTTCGGATTTCTTCGCCGCTGTTTCGAGGATTTGTTGCTGTTCTGGGGTTAATTTATTCCATGTTTTGGTGGAGATAACCAAAAAGTCAGGAATTGAGGCATGTTCATCTTCAGAAAAGACTTTGGCAATTTCGATATGTCGAGTCTGCACCCAGGAAGGCACGTTATTTTCTGCGCCATCTACTACACCTTGCTGCATCGCAGTATAAACTTCGCCAAATGAAATTGGAGTGGGTGAGCCACCCATCAGTTCAATCATTTTGATGGTGGTCGGGCTTGGCTGAACACGAATTTTCAGCCCTTTAAGATCTTCTGGCTTAGTAATCGGTTTTTTCGCATAGAAACTGCGTGTACCCGCTACATAAGCTGATAAAGCAAAAAAGCCTTTATCTTTTGTTGAATCCATAATTTCTTTACCAACTTCACCAAAAACCACTTTGTTGAAGTGCGCCTGATCTTTAAATAAGAACGGCAAATTATAGATAGCATAAATATTATCAAAAGACTCCAGATCACTGGCGGAACCTTTGGTCATATCCAGTGCACCATTTTGCAACAACTCCATAGTTTCTCGCGCATTACCCATCTGGCTGCTGGGATAAATACGGATCACCATATTACCTTTTGACAGCTGTTTTACCTCTTTCGCCAGCTCTTCAAAACTCTGATGTACAACATGACTTCTTTCCAGGTTGTGTGCTAACTTTAACGTCACTTTTTCTGCGGCGTTTACGCCAGTGCTAACCAGAGCCAGCAAGGATGCGCAGACTAATGAGCGGGTAAATGACCTCATTTTCATAAAAAAACTCCCTGTTGAAGGATGGAAATTGGTTGATATCTAATTGTGCTTATCAGTGCTTTGTGCGACAAATTGGTTAACCTGTCTGACAACTTGTCTATGTTTATCACAACTTGAAATAAAGTCAGAAATTAAATATTAATTTTGTGCGCCAGGTTGTACATGTTTATAATCAATAAATGATGAGTAAATATTCACTAAATATATATAATAAATATCGTCGATATTTATTCAGTAAGAAATATATTTTTGCCGAAGTTAATTAACGGGGGGGGTAAAAGAAGTGATTAATGCGCCCGCAGGCGCATTAATGATTACTCAGCGAGGAATAATTCAAGAAGTGAGTTTAAGAATAATTTACCATGCTCGGTTATCTGCCAGTAATCCGCACATTCTGTGAGATAACCCTGAGCGATAGCCTCGTCTAACTGAGAGCGAATAACTTCTTCAGAAAGGCCAGTATACTGACTAAACTCCACGCGCGGCGCGGCTTCCAGCAGACGGAAGCGATTCATAAAGAACTCAAACGGCTTATCTGTGGCTTCGACATCACGCTGGCTTTCCAGATACCGCCCCTGCATAAAACCACGCGGATGGCGCGTTTTGGTGGTACGCAGAATGCGCCCATCCGGGAAGGTCACTTTCCCGTGCGCGCCGCAGCCAATACCAATGTAGTCGCCAAATCGCCAGTAGTTGAGATTGTGCTGGCACTGATAACCTGGTTTGGCGTAAGCGGATGTTTCATACTGCTGATAGCCCGCTGCGGTTAATAACTGATGCCCCTGTTCGAATATATCCCACAACGCATCGTCGTCCGGCAGTACAGGAGGGCGCGAGCCAAACAGCGTATTAGGTTCGATGGTCAGTTGATACCAGGAAAGATGTGGCGGATTCAGTTCAATAGCCTGGCGCAGATCGCCTAGCGCCTCTTCCAGTGATTGATCCGGCAGCCCATGCATCAAATCAAGGTTAAAACTACGCAGCCCCAGCCCGCTTGCAAGTTTTGCCGCTCGTTTCGCTTCTTGCGGGCCATGAATGCGCCCAAGTCGTTTCAGTTTTTCTTCGCTAAAACTCTGCACACCAATAGAGATGCGGTT
>JAIJJM010000273.1 GCA_022728415.1 Collinsella sp.
ACCTTGAACTTGGAGTTGGCAAACACGTCGGTCAGGTCGACCAGGTGCATGCCGTAGCGAGTATCGGGCTTGTCGGAGCCATAGGTGTCCATGGCCTCCCAGTAGTCCATGCGACGCAGCGGCGTGGGCATCTCGACACCCATGCGGCCGAAAGCATCGGACAGGACCTCCTCGAGCGCGCTCATGACATCGTTCTGGTCCACGAAGGCCATCTCGATATCGACCTGGGTGAACTCGGGCTGACGGTCGGCGCGCAGGTCCTCGTCGCGGAAGCACTTGGCAACCTGGTAGTAGCGCTCGACGCCACCGACCATGAGCAGCTGCTTCAGGAGCTGCGGGGACTGTGGCAGGGCGTAGAAGTTGCCCGGCTGAATACGGCTGGGGACGATGAAGTCGCGGGCGCCCTCGGGCGTGGACTTGAACAGGGAGGGCGTCTCGACCTCCATGAACTCACGGTTGTGCAGAGCCTCGCGAATGGCAAAGGTGAAGTCGGAGCGCAGCTTGAGGTTGGCCATCATCTCGGGACGACGGAGGTCCAGATAGCGATAGCGCAGACGGGTGTCCTCGCTGGTCTCGATGCCGTCCTCGATCTGGAACGGCGGGGTGACGGACGTGTTGAGCACCTCGGCGTGGTCGGTCAGGACCTCGATCTCGCCGGTCGCGAGCTTGGCGTTGGTGGTCTCCTCACCACGGGCGCGCACGACGCCGTGAATCTTGATGGGCCACTCGGGACGCATGGTCTCGGCGATCTTAAAGGCGTCGCCGTCGGAGTGCTCGGGGTCGAAGGTGAGCTGCGTGATGCCCTCGCGGTCGCGAAGATCGCAGAAGATAAGGCCGCCGTGATCGCGGCGACGGCTCACCCAACCGGTGAGGGTAACCTCTTCGCCCACGTTCTCGCGGCGAAGCTCACCGCAGGTACGGGTGTGCATGGAATGCTCGTCGATGGGACGGGTCTGGCTCATACCAGTGATCCTCCTTTATGGATCTGTGCCGCCCCGTGTCGTTCCGGGCGGCGTCGTACAGATTTGCCCAGCCTGCGTAAACCGCGCAGCCAGACATGGCGTATTATCTTATCGCACCCGTGCCGATGTGCCGCGAAAAAGTGACGCCTGCCCAAAGACTTGACGGAGACGAAACAATTGACGCGCCGCGGCACCCGCCCGCGCTCGTCACGTGCGACAATGTGCCCCAATAAAACAGCACCTGGAAAGGCCCGTCATGACTGCACGCCTCATCGTTATGGATATCGACTCCACCCTCATCAACCAGGAGGTCATCGACCTGTTGGGCGAAGAGGCCGGCGTGGGTGGGCAGGTGGCACAGATCACCGAACGCGCCATGCGCGGCGAGCTGGACTTTAAGCAAGCGCTCGTGGAGCGCGTGGGGCTGCTCGCCGGCCTGGACGAGAGCGTGTTCGACCGCGCCTTTGAGCGCGTGACATTTACCCCCGGCGCGTTGGAGCTTGTGCGCTCGGCACACAGCAAGGGCTGGAAGGTCGGCGTGGTGAGCGGCGGCTTCCACGAGGTCGCTGACAAGATCGTGGCCGCCGCAGGCATCGATTTTTGCCTGGCCAACCGCCTGGAAGTCGTGGACGGCAAGCTCACCGGTAAGTTGGCCGCCGACATTGTGACCAAGGAGTCCAAGCTCATCCAGCTGCTGGACTGGGCAGTTGAGTGCGGCGTCGACATGGCCCACACGGTCGCTATTGGCGACGGGGCAAACGACATCCCCATGATCCAGGCCGCGGGCACGGGCATCGCGTTTTGCGCCAAGCCCAAGACGCGCGAAGCCGCTCCGTTTGCCATCGACGAGCGCAACCTGATGCTCGCCATGGACATCATCCTGCGTGACTAGCCGATCCGTCTAACAATTGAATCAGTCTGTCCTATAGTTTCCGAACAATTTTGTCTTAGTGTTCGGAAACATCCCCTTTGAGTGTTAGACTTTGCGCCGTCGAAGGGAACATTTATGGATAAGCGAGATCTTGAGCAGCTGCTGAGCGATGTTGCCGGCGGAACAGTCACCCCGGCCGTCGCCCTTACGCGCATCCAGACGGCTCCGACCGCCGATTTGGGCTTTGCGCAGCTCGATCTTTCGCGCGGAGTGCGCCAGGGGGCCGGTGAGGTTGTCTACGGTGCCGGTAAAACCGCCGAGCAGATTGCCGCCATTATCAAAGCATTACTCGATGCAGACCAGGAGCGCATCCTGGTCACACGCTTGGATGCCGAAAAAGCCGCGCGCACCGCTGAGCTTCTTGGCAACGACATTGACCTGGGATATGTCCCGGACGCCCAGCTTGCCCTGGTTGGTGGCAAGCCCTCCCCCACCGGCAACGGACGCGTTGTCGTCGCCTGTGCCGGCACGAGCGACCTGCCTGTCGCCGAAGAGGCGGCACTGACGGCCGAGTTCTACGGCAACGAGGTCGATCGCCTCTACGACGTGGGTGTCGCCGGCCTGCACCGCCTGCTCGCTCATGCTGAGGAACTTGCCCAGGCGCAGGTGATCATCGCCATCGCCGGCATGGAAGGCGCCCTGGCGAGCGTCATCGGAGGCCTTGTGAGCTGTCCGGTCATCGCCGTCCCCACCAGCGTGGGCTATGGCGCGAGCTTTGGCGGCGTGGCCGCACTGCTCGCCATGCTCAACTCCTGCGCCAGCGGCGTTTCGGTCGTCAACATCGACAACGGCTTCGGCGCCGCCTATCAGGCAAGTCTTATCAATCATCTGAGCGCCGGCACGTCCTGCGCCTGCTAAGGAGCATTTCATGTCCAACCATCAGCACACGCTTGTCATCGACGGCACCTCGGGCATCAGCGGCGACATGACCGTCGCGGCCCTGCTCGACCTGGGCGCCAGCGAGGAGCATCTGCGCGAGCAGCTCGCCACGCTTCCGGTCGGCGGCTTTGAGATTGCCGTTACACGCGTAAACAAGCATGGCATCGACGCCTGCGACTTTGACGTTCGGCTGGCAGAGGAGCTCGAGAACCACGACCACGACATGGCTTGGCTCTACGGCAACGAAGCGAGCACCGAGCACTCGCATGAGCATCAGCATCATGACCATGATGAGCATGAACACGAGCACTGTCATGAGCACGACCATGAGGGCCACGCCCATGAGCACGAGGGCCATCATCACGCCCACCATCATCACCACCGTTCTTTGGCGGACGTCACCGACATCATCAACGGCTCGCAGCTAAGCGATGGTGCCAAGCATCGCGCGCTCGCCATCTTTACCGCGCTTGCCGCCGCCGAGGCCAAGGCCCACGGCAAAACGCCCGAGACCGTCATGTTCCACGAGGTAGGCGCCATCGATTCCATCGTTGACATCTGCTCGGTCGCCATCTGCCTCGATGACCTGGGCATCGAGGATATTGTCGTCGAGTCTCTCTCCGAGGGTCACGGCACCATCCACTGTGCCCACGGCCTTATGCCCATCCCGGTGCCCGCCGTCGTCAACCTATGCCAAGCAGGCAATATCGCCCTCACGCCCGTACCGGTCGCCGGCGAGCTCGTGACGCCCACGGGCGCCGCCATCGTAGCCGCACTGCGCACGTCCGAGCACCTGCCGGCCCGCTACCGCATCGAGGCCGTCGGCTACGGCGCCGGTAAGCGCCCCTACGAGGGCTGCTCCGGCACGCTCCGTTGCCTTCTGGTTCACGTAGATGCATAGCCATGGATGCCCGCAAAACCAAAAGCCGTGCCGCTATTGTCACGGCGTTTTCCGAACTCCTACGCGAGGAGGACTACGGCAAGATCACCGTCGGTGACATCATCGCGCGCGCTCACGTAGGCCGCGCGACATTCTACGGCCTCTTTAAGAGCAAAGACGACCTACTGTCCGAGCTCGTGAACGACATCTGCACCCACGCCCTCGACGACGATGGTACACCGCTCGACGACCCACTCGTGCAGGTCGAGCATATCCTCAACAACCTCTGGGAGCGCCGCCAGGGCGTTCGAGCCCTGGTAGCAGGAGCCGGCTCCCGCGTCTTTGCCGACTGTTTGCGCAAGACCATCATGTCACGAGCAGCCGAAACC
>JAIJJM010000274.1 GCA_022728415.1 Collinsella sp.
GGTGGTGGCATGATGGGGGCGGTAAGTATTGATCTCGGTCTGGACGACTCCGCGCTTGATGCGAGCTTTGTCATGGGGGGCGCAGTTCGTGAGCTGTTCCTTAAGTATGGCGGCACGATTGACGGCACGCTGCTGCGTTTTGCGGGTGAATACTACACCGATGCAGAAAGCGACCTGTATGAAGTCGAAATGCGCGGACGTGTGACGGAAATTGATATGGGGGAAGCCAAACAGGGCGAAGCCACATCACACACTTACGCCATTAAAAACACCTACTACAAGCTGAGTGTTAACGATCGCCCGTTGTGGGAGATTGACCTGCTGAACTTCATTTACCGGAAGGACGGCAAGGACATTGTGCCCGATCGCATCCGTTCCGCGCTTGGGCTTGGCTGATAAGTAATATGCAGGCGGCGCAGTGCGTCGCCTCTGACTGAAAGGAGTTTCCTGATGAAAGAGACGAAAAACATCGATACCGAAAACACGGTCGTTGCTGACACTGTGAAAGAAACCAGTGAGCGTGGCGTAAAACTTACCCAACCAATTGAGCGAGGCGGCGAAAAAATCACGTATGTGGAGATCACCGAGGCTATTGAGCAGGCTGGGTCTCTGCGAGATTTGTCGCTGTCTGATGTGCTGAATCTGAAAGCGGAATCCATGTTTACGCTGCTGTCACGCGTGACATTCCCGCGACTGGATGAAGTGACGATCAAAAAAATGGCATCCCGTGACTTTATTCAGTTATGTGTGGTTGCCGTAAATTTTTTGAGCGGTGCGGACTCTGGCGGGAAGAACGAACAGGCGACGGAAGCCTGATCACGGTTGTGTACTTTGAGCACATAGAAGACTTTGTGGCAGATATTGCCGTTATTTTTAACTGGTCGCCCGCCGAAATCTTCATGATGACGCCCGGCGAAGTGGTTAGCTGGCGTGAGCGGGCGGCACTTCGCAGCGGGAATGCAGATAATGAAGACTCTTGATATCCGGGTCGCTTTCAGCGCCGTTGACAGGCTGACCCGGCCTGCCGAAAACGCCCGCCGCCTGATGGGGCGGTTTGGTGACTCCATCCAGCGAACGCAGGGGGCGATCAAAAATCTCGAGCGTCAGGCGCGTTCATTTGAGCGCGCCCGCGACGCTGTCAGTACAGCGGATGCGGGCATCGTGAAAGCACGACGCCAGCTTAACGCCCTTAATCAGTTACAACGCACGGGTACAGTGCTCAGCGAAAAACAACAAAAGCTGATGCAGCAGTTAAGCACCCGGCTTGAACGCCTGAATGAATCGCGCGCACGGGAAATTCAGAAAATGCGGGAGCTTGGCGGAGAGCTGAAACGCCACGGCATTTCCCTGACAGGCAGCGATAACACCATCCAGCAGGCCATCAGACGCACCGAACAGTACAACAACCAGCTTGAACGCGAACGGCAGGCGCTTGTGCGTGTAACGCGGGCGCGTGAGCGGTATTCGCGCTCGCAGGAAACTGCGGGGAAACTGAAAACAGGTGGTGCGCTGGCAACAGGTGCGGCAGCGGCGGGCGGCTATGCTGCCGGGCGTTTTTTACAGCCCGCGATCGGGTTCGGGAAAGAGATGTCCCGCGTTCAGGCGCTGACGCGAATCGACCAGAACAGCCCGCAGTTTAAGGCGCTGCGTGAGCAGGCGTTAAAACTTGGCTCTGAAACGCAGTTCACCGCTGGAGATGCCGCCAGTGGACAGGCATTTCTTGCAATGGCTGGCTTCACACCACAGGCCATTCAGGCTGCGCTTCCGGGCGTGCTGAGCATGGCAACGGCTGGCGGTATGGATCTCGGCGAGACGGCGGATATTGGCTCAAATATCCTGACGCAGTTCGGCCTTTCTGCTGACCAGATGGACCGGGTCGGTGACACGCTCACCGCAGCGTTTACCCGTACCAACACTGACCTTCGCGCACTGGGCGAAACCATGAAATATGCAGGTCCGGTGGCGGGTAAGCTGGGAATATCGCTGGAGCAGGCCGCAGCGATGGCGGGCGTGCTGGCGAATATGGGTATCAGGGGAAGTGATGCCGGGACGGCAATGCGTGCCAGCCTGGCTCGTCTGGCATCACCGCCAAAGGCGGCAGCAGAGGCGCTGAAAGAGCTGGGCGTGTCTGTCTCGGATGCCGGGGGCAAAATGCGCCCGATGGAAGATCTGCTGACTGACCTTTATAAAGCCACCCGCAAATACGGAGAAGTTGATCGGGTATCGTTCTTTAAGGACATTGCCGGAGAAGAGGCTTTCACATCATTTATGGCCCTCGTTGATGCGGCAGGTGACGGCTCCTTACCCAAACTGAGAAAAGAACTTGAAGGCGCGCGCGGTGAGGCTGAACGCACGGCAAAGGTTATGGCCAACAACCTTGACGGCGATCTGAAATCACTCAGCAGTGCATGGGAAGGGTTGCGCATCCGCATTGCAGATCTGATTGACGGTCCGCTGCGTTCTGTCACGCAGTGGCTCACGCGTGTGGTATCAAAGGTGACGGCGCTGGCGCAGGCCCATCCCGCACTGACGCGCCAGCTACTGATTGCAGGCGGTGCACTGCTGGCAATGACTGCAACGGTTGGCTCGTTGTCGCTGGCTATTGGTGTGCTTGCTGGCCCGCTGGCAAAACTGCGTCTTGGTTTTTCCCTCCTGACCGGATCAATGAATGCTGTCAGGGTTCTGCCAGCACTATGGGGAATGGTGACGGGTTCCGTTTCTTTACTGGGAGGCGCTATCGGGGCGTTGTTCAGTCCGGTTGGTCTTATCGTGGCTGCGCTTGCCGGAGCTGCCGTTCTTATCTGGAAATACTGGGATCCCATCAGGGCATTTTTTGCCGGGGTGTTCAGCGGGATTATGGAAAGGCTGACCCCGTTGCGCGAAACCTTTGAACGGTTTGGTCCTGTTTTTGACGCAATCGGAAGCGGGATCAGCATGGTGTTTAACTGGTTTAAATCGCTGCTGTCACCGATGGAGTCCAGCAAGGAAACGCTGGATAAATGTACCAGTGCTGGCGAGATATTCGGTAACGTTCTTGGCGGTGCGTTACAACTTGTTCTGACACCTGCAAGAATGCTACTGGATACGCTGGCGTGGATACTTGAAAAACTTGGCGTCCTTCCGGATGAAGCGGAAAGGGCGCGCAAGAAAATCGAAGACGCACAGCGAGCGGCCATTCTTCAGGACAAGGTTGCCTTGCTTCAGGGGGACCTGGCGAAAATCAATCCGCCGAAGCCTGTGGAAAATGGCAATGGCACCGGAGGTGATAAACCCAAAGACAACAAACCGCTCACAGACAGCAATACCGGGACGCTACGCAGACTCAGCAAAATTGCTGATAACACAGGTAAGCTGGTTGAGGAGACGAAAAAACGCATTGGCCCCGGCGATATTGTCTTTAAAAACCTGCCCCGAGCACTTGCTGTTCGTGGGGAGTGGCAGGAGCGGAAGATTGCGCAGGTCAGTAAGCCTGCCCCCGCAATTAATATCACACCCGTGGTCCCGGCTCCGCTGCCTCCGGCGCTGGTCCCTGTTGTTGCGGCCAGCTCCCGCCCGGTGGCGGAGGCTATACGATCGCCAGTGGCATCAGTTCCTGCAACTTCCCGTAACCGGGAGCCTGTTGCCTCCGGATTTGGCGGTGAAATTCATGTTCATCTGCATAACGTTGTTACACAGAATCCCCGCGAACTGGCGAAACTGGTTGGCGAAATGGTCAGGGCAGAAATGGAACGGCGCGCCCGTGCCGGGCGTGGCAGTTTTTACGATAAAGACTGAGGAGTCATGGCCATGATGATGATCTACGGCATGTTTGTTTTTGAGCTGCGCACATTGCCGCATCAGCAGTTACAGCAAAACAAAAGCTGGCGGCATGTGAAAAATGAACGCGTTAACCGTTCAGCAAGCTGGCAGTATATCGGTGCAGGTGATGATCGCATCGTGCTTTCAGGCGTGCTTTATCCTGAAATTACAGGTGGCGAAGTGTCGCTGTCGCTGCTGACCACGCAGGCATATACAGGACGCCCCTGGCCTCTGATTGATGG
>JAIJJM010000004.1 GCA_022728415.1 Collinsella sp.
TGGGCCAGAATTGCTGACCAGTTATCGTGAGAGTAATTCATCGGCACGTTAAATCATATCAGGCGTAATACCACAACCCTTAAGTTAGCGCTTATGGGTCGCGCCCCCCTAAACTCCTCCCTGACAGAGGCCCGGATACCTCATCCGGGCCTCTGTTCTTTCCGCCTGTTACCAACCCGAAACGGGCATAAATAAACCCGTTTCGGGTAGCATCCAATTGTTAATAATTATTATTCTCATATGAGTAATGCTTTTCGGTAAGACGTGCCATCAGGAGGAAGAATGATTTCTGGCGCACCATCTCAGGATTCGCTGTTACCGGACAACCGCCACGCGGCTGATTACCAACAATTACGCGAGCGGCTCATACAGGAACTGAATTTAACGCCGCAGCAGTTACATGAAGAGAGCAACCTGATCCAGGCCGGCCTGGATTCCATAAGATTGATGAGATGGTTACACTGGTTTCGTAAAAATGGCTACCGCCTTACCCTTCGCGAGCTGTATGCCGCCCCCACGCTGGCGGCATGGAACCAGTTAATGCTCAGCCGGTCGCCGGAGAACGCGGAAGAAGAAACGCCGCCCGACGAATCATCCTGGCCGAACATGACCGAAAGTACCCCCTTCCCATTGACGCCAGTACAGCACGCCTACCTGACGGGCCGCATGCCGGGGCAGACGCTTGGCGGCGTGGGTTGCCACCTGTATCAGGAGTTTGAAGGCCATTGTCTGACGGCGTCGCAGCTGGAGCAGGCCATCACGACCTTGCTGCAACGCCACCCAATGCTGCATATCGCCTTTCGCCCCGACGGGCAGCAGGTCTGGCTACCGCAACCTTACTGGAACGGCGTCACCGTTCATGATTTACGCCATAACGACGCTGAAAGCCGCCAGGCCTATCTGGACGCACTGCGCCAGCGCCTGAGCCACCGTCTTTTACGCGTGGAAATCGGCGAAACGTTTGATTTTCAGCTGACGCTCTTGCCGGACAATCGCCACCGCCTCCATGTCAATATTGACCTGCTGATTATGGATGCCTCCAGCTTTACGCTTTTCTTCGATGAGCTTAACGCCCTGCTGGCCGGAGAATCGCTGCCGGCTATCGACACCCGCTATGATTTCCGCTCGTATTTGCTGCACCAGCAGAAGATCAATCAACCACTGAGAGACGACGCGCGCGCTTACTGGCTGGCGAAAGCATCGACGCTTCCCCCCGCGCCCGTCTTGCCGCTGGCCTGCGAACCCGCCACGCTACGTGAAGTCCGTAATACCCGACGCCGCATGATTGTCCCGGCAACACGCTGGCACGCCTTTAGCAACCGGGCCGGCGAGTATGGCGTGACGCCGACAATGGCACTGGCGACCTGTTTTTCTGCCGTGCTGGCTCGCTGGGGCGGCCTGACGCGTCTGCTGCTTAACATCACCTTATTCGACCGCCAGCCGCTGCACCCGGCGGTTGGCGCGATGCTTGCCGACTTCACCAATATTCTTCTGCTGGATACCGCCTGCGATGGCGATACCGTCAGCAACCTGGCGCGTAAAAACCAGCTCACGTTTACGGAGGACTGGGAGCATCGCCACTGGTCCGGCGTCGAATTACTCCGTGAACTCAAACGCCAGCAGCGCTACCCCCACGG
Organism: Collinsella sp.; assembly: GCA_022728415.1. The sequence continues at coordinate 1,638 of JAIJJM010000004.1, forward strand.
CGCCCCGGTGGTATTTACCAGCAATCTGGGGCGTTCCCTCTACAGCAGCCGCGCAGAATCGCCGTTGGGCGAGCCGGAATGGGGCATCTCGCAAACGCCGCAGGTCTGGATAGATCATCTGGCGTTCGAGCATCACGGCGAGGTCTGGCTACAATGGGACAGCAACGACGCGCTGTTCCCTCCGGCGTTAGTCGAAACATTGTTCGACGCCTACTGCCAGTTGATTAACCAACTCTGCGATGACGAAAGCGCCTGGCAAAAGCCGTTCGCAGATATGATGCCCGCCAGCCAGCGCGCGATACGCGAACGGGTCAACGCCACCGGCGCCCCCATTCCCGAAGGCTTGCTGCATGAAGGCATTTTCCGTATCGCTCTGCAACAGCCGCAGGCGCTGGCGGTAACGGACATGCGTTATCAGTGGAATTATCATGAGCTGACAGACTATGCCCGCCGTTGCGCGGGCAGGTTAATCGAGTGCGGGGTTCAGCCCGGCGATAATGTGGCTATCACGATGTCGAAAGGCGCAGGACAACTTGTTGCGGTTCTGGCCGTCCTGCTGGCCGGGGCGGTTTACGTTCCGGTTTCGCTGGATCAGCCTGCCGCACGGCGCGAGAAAATCTACGCTGACGCCAGCGTCCGGCTGGTGCTCATTTGTCAGCACGACGCCAGCGCCGGGTCAGACGATATTCCCGTCCTTGCCTGGCAGCAGGCCATTGAGGCGGAGCCGATCGCCAACCCGGTAGTACGCGCCCCCACGCAACCGGCCTACATTATCTACACCTCCGGCTCTACCGGTACGCCGAAAGGGGTAGTCATTTCTCACCGGGGAGCGCTTAACACCTGTTGCGATATCAATACCCGCTATCAGGTTGGCCCGCATGACAGGGTGCTGGCCCTCTCCGCCCTACATTTTGATTTATCGGTTTACGACATTTTTGGCGTACTGCGCGCGGGCGGCGCGCTGGTGATGGTGATGGAAAATCAACGGCGCGATCCTCACGCATGGTGTGAGCTGATCCAGCGCCATCAGGTCACGCTCTGGAACAGCGTCCCGGCGCTGTTCGATATGCTGCTGACCTGGTGTGAAGGTTTCGCCGACGCCACGCCGGAAAACCTGCGCGCAGTGATGCTTTCCGGCGACTGGATCGGGCTTGACCTCCCCGCCCGTTATCGGGCCTTCCGGCCACAAGGACAATTTATCGCGATGGGCGGCGCCACCGAGGCGTCTATCTGGTCTAACGCCTGCGAAATTCACGACGTCCCCGCCCACTGGCGCTCCATCCCTTACGGTTTTCCGCTAACCAACCAACGCTACCGGGTGGTGGATGAACAGGGCCGGGACTGCCCTGACTGGGTGCCGGGTGAATTATGGATTGGCGGCATTGGGGTCGCGGAAGGCTATTTCAACGATCCCCTGCGTAGCGAGCAGCAATTTTTGACGCTCCCGGACGAGCGCTGGTATCGCACCGGCGATCTCGGCTGCTACTGGCCAGATGGCACAATCGAGTTCCTCGGTCGTCGCGACAAGCAGGTCAAAGTCGGAGGATATCGCATCGAGCTGGGCGAAATCGAAAGCGCGCTCAGCCAGCTGGCGGGGGTGAAACAAGCAACCGTTCTGGCGATCGGCGAAAAAGAAAAAACGCTGGCGGCATACGTTGTTCCTCAGGGCGAGGCTTTTTGCGTTACCGATCATCGGAACCCGGCACTGCCGCAGGCGTGGCACACGCTTGCGGGAACGTTGCCCTGTTGCGCCATCTCGCCAGAGATCTCCGCAGAACAGGTAGCCGATTTCCTTCAGCATCGCCTGCTAAAACTGAAGCCGGGTCACACCGCTGGCGCCGATCCTCTCCCCCTGATGAACTCACTCGCTATCCAGCCGCGCTGGCAGGCCGTGGTGGAACGCTGGTTAGCATTTCTGGTGACACAACGGCGACTGAAGCCCGCTGCTGAAGGTTATCAGGTCTGCGCTGGTGAAGAACGCGAGGATGAGCACCCGCACTTCAGCGGACATGATTTAACGTTATCGCAAATTCTTCGCGGTGCCCGTAACGAACTGTCGTTACTGAACGACGCGCAGTGGTCGCCGGAAAGCCTGGCCTTTAACCATCCGGCCAGCGCCCCGTATATTCAGGAACTGGCGACAATTTGCCAACAGCTTGCACAGCGCTTACAGCGCCCGGTACGCCTGCTTGAGGTGGGAACCCGCACTGGCCGCGCCGCAGAATCGCTGTTAGCACAGCTCAACGCCGGACAGATTGAGTATGTCGGGCTTGAGCAGAGCCAGGAGATGCTGCTGAGCGCCCGGCAGAGGCTCGCCCCCTGGCCTGGCGCCCGTCTGTCCCTCTGGAATGCAGACACGCTGGCGACGCACGCTCACTCGGCGGACATTATCTGGCTTAATAACGCCCTGCATCGTCTGCTGCCGGAAGATCCCGGGCTCCTTGCGACATTACAACAGCTTGCCGTTCCCGGCGCGCTGCTCTACGTGATGGAGTTTCGCCAGTTAACGCCGTCCGCCCTACTCAGCACGCTCCTGTTAACCAATGGGCAGCCGGAGGCCTTGCTGCATAACAGCGCCGACTGGGCGGCATTATTTAGCGCGGCCGCCTTCAACTGTCAGCATGGCGATGAGGTCGCGGGGTTACAACGCTTCCTCGTACAATGTCCTGACAGGCAGGTGCGCCGCGATCCCCGTCAACTTCAGGCCGCCCTCGCCGGGCGTCTGCCGGGGTGGATGGTGCCGCAACGGATCGTCTTCCTCGACGCCTTACCGCTGACGGCTAACGGGAAAATTGACTACCAGGCGCTGAAGCGTCGTCATACCCCTGAAGCGGAAAACCCGGCCGAAGCGGATTTACCCCAGGGCGACATTGAAAAACAGGTTGCCGCCCTCTGGCAGCAACTCTTATCAACTGGCAATGTCACCAGAGAAACCGACTTCTTCCAGCAAGGCGGCGATAGCCTGCTGGCGACCCGTCTGACCGGGCAACTTCATCAGGCAGGTTATGAAGCGCAATTAAGCGACCTGTTTAATCATCCCCGGCTGGCGGATTTTGCCGCCACGCTGCGGAAAACCGACGTCCCGGTCGAACAACCATTCGTCCACTCCCCTGAAGATCGCTACCAGCCCTTTGCGCTTACCGACGTGCAGCAGGCTTACCTGGTGGGGCGTCAGCCGGGCTTTGCCCTGGGCGGCGTCGGCTCACATTTCTTTGTTGAATTTGAAATTGCCGATCTGGATCTCACCCGGTTGGAGACGGTCTGGAACCGATTAATCGCCCGCCACGATATGCTACGCGCCGTCGTGCGTGATGGACAGCAACAGGTGCTCGAACAGACGCCTCGCTGGGTAATACCCGCACACATCCTCCATACGCCTGAAGAGGCGTTGCAGGTGCGCGAAAAACTGGCCCATCAGGTACTCAACCCCGAAGTCTGGCCGGTATTCGATCTCCAGGTCGGTTACGTTGACGGGATGCCCGCCCGCCTGTGGCTGTGTCTGGATAACCTGTTACTTGACGGGCTGAGCATGCAGATTCTGTTGGCGGAGCTGGAGCACGGCTACCGCTACCCGCAACAGCTGCTTCCGCCGCTGCCCGTCACCTTCAGGGATTATCTGCAACAACCCTCGCTACAGTCGCCCAATCCAGATTCTCTGGCATGGTGGCAGGCGCAGCTTGATGATATTCCTCCGGCGCCTGCGTTGCCGCTGCGCTGCTTGCCTCAGGAGGTTGAAACACCGCGCTTCGCCCGCCTGAACGGCGCACTGGACAGCACGCGCTGGCATCGGCTGAAAAAACGGGCGGCTGACGCCCATCTCACCCCGTCGGCCGTACTGTTGTCGGTGTGGTCAACGGTTCTCTCTGCATGGAGTGCACAGCCTGAGTTCACGCTTAACCTTACGCTTTTCGACAGGCGACCGCTGCACCCGCAAATCAACCAGATTCTGGGCGATTTCACCTCGCTGATGCTGCTGAGCTGGCATCCCGGCGAAAGCTGGCTGCACAGCGCGCAGTCACTACAGCAGCGGCTGAGCCAGAACCTCAACCACCGCGATGTGTCAGCCATCCGCGTGATGCGTCAACTGGCGCAACGGCAAAACGTGCCTGCCGTTCCGATGCCCGTCGTCTTTACCAGCGCACTGGGCTTTGAGCAGGATAACTTCCTCGCCCGGCGTAATCTGCTCAAACCGGTCTGGGGCATCTCCCAGACGCCGCAGGTCTGGCTCGATCACCAGATTTATGAATCCGAAGGCGAACTGCGCTTTAACTGGGATTTTGTCGCCGCGCTGTTTCCTGCCGGGCAGGTGGAGCGCCAGTTTGAACAGTATTGCGCATTGCTAAACCGAATGGCCGAGGATGAAAGCGGCTGGCAACTGCCGCTCGCCGCGCTGGTGCCTCCCGTTAAACACGCAGGGCAATGCGCAGAGCGCTCACCGCGCGTATGCCCTGAGCACTCTCAGCCACACATTGCGGCGGACGAGAGCACCGTCAGCCTGATTTGCGACGCCTTCCGCGAGGTGGTTGGCGAGTCTGTCACGCCCGCAGAAAACTTCTTTGAGGCGGGCGCAACGTCGCTGAATCTGGTGCAACTGCACGTTTTGTTACAACGTCACGAATTTTCCACCCTGACGTTGCTTGACCTCTTCACCCACCCTTCTCCTGCTGCCCTGGCCGATTATCTGGCCGGCGTCGCCACGGTGGAGAAAACACAACGACCTCGCCCTGTTCGCCGTCGTCAGCGGCGGATATAGCGCGAAGCAAACTGATTTTCCCCGGAACGCCATCGCGAACGCATGGCGTTCCATTGACTTTGTGAATCTTAGGAAACGGGACCGATTATGGATAACTTGCGCTTCTCTTCTGCGCCGACAGCAGATTCCATTGATGCATCGATCGCTCAACACTACCCGGACTGCGAACCTGTCGCGGTTATCGGCTACGCCTGCCATTTTCCTGAATCGCCGGATGGCGAAACGTTCTGGCAAAATCTGCTGGAAGGTCGTGAATGCAGCCGACGCTTTACGCGCGAAGAGCTTCTGGCCGTCGGTCTGGATGCCGCCATCATTGACGATCCTCATTATGTCAATATCGGTACGGTGTTAGACAACGCCGACTGCTTCGACGCCACCCTGTTTGGCTATTCGCGACAGGAAGCGGAGTCGATGGACCCGCAGCAGCGCCTGTTTTTGCAGGCGGTCTGGCATGCGCTGGAACATGCCGGTTATGCCCCCGGCGCCGTCCCCCATAAGACCGGCGTTTTCGCCTCTTCCCGGATGAGTACCTACCCCGGTCGCGAAGCATTGAACGTGACAGAAGTCGCGCAGGTAAAAGGTCTGCAATCTCTGATGGGCAATGATAAAGACTATATTGCCACCCGCGCCGCGTACAAACTCAACCTGCACGGCCCGGCGTTATCGGTACAGACCGCCTGCTCCAGCTCGCTGGTTGCCGTGCATCTGGCCTGTGAAAGCCTGCGCGCTGGCGAATCCGATATGGCGGTTGCCGGCGGCGTGGCGCTCTCTTTCCCCCAGCAGGCAGGCTACCGCTACCAGCCCGGAATGATTTTCTCTCCTGATGGTCACTGTCGTCCCTTTGACGCCTCGGCTGAGGGCACCTGGGCCGGTAACGGTCTCGGCTGCGTGGTGCTGCGTCGCCTGAGAGACGCGCTGCTGTCAGGCGATCCGATTATCTCGGTGATCCTCTCCAGCGCGGTCAACAACGACGGCAACAGAAAGGTCGGCTATACCGCCCCTTCCGTCGCAGGGCAACAGGCAGTCATCGAAGAGGCGTTAATGCTGGCGGCCATCGACGACAGGCAGGTAGGTTACATTGAAACCCACGGCACCGGCACACCGCTGGGCGACGCGATTGAAATTGAAGCGTTACGCAACGTCTATGCGCCTCGCCCGCAGGATCAGCGCTGTGCGCTCGGTTCCGTGAAAAGTAACATGGGCCATCTGGATACCGCGGCGGGCATTGCCGGACTGCTGAAAACCGTTCTGGCAGTCAGTCGCGGGCAAATTCCTCCCTTACTGAATTTTCACACCCCCAACCCGGCGCTGAAACTTGAAGAGAGCCCCTTTACCATACCGGTGTCGGCACAGGCATGGCAGGACGAAATGCGCTATGCGGGCGTCTCCTCCTTTGGTATTGGCGGCACCAACTGCCATATGATCGTCGCCTCGCTGCCCGACGCGCTCAACGCGCGCCTCCCCAATACGGATAGCGGCAGAAAAAGTACCGCGCTGCTGCTCAGCGCCGCCAGCGACAGCGCGTTGCGGCGGCTGGCGACGGATTATGCCGGGGCGCTGAGAGAGAATGCGGATGCCAGCTCTCTGGCCTTCACAGCCCTGCACGCGCGCCGTCTCGATCTCCCCTTCCGCCTGGCGGCGCCATTAAACCGTGAAACCGCCGAGGCGCTCAGCGCCTGGGCTAGTGAGAAATCGGGGGCGCTGGTTTACAGCGGCCACGGCGCCAGCGGCAAGCAGGTGTGGCTGTTTACCGGCCAGGGCTCGCACTGGCGCACTATGGGTCAAACGATGTACCAGCACTCAACGGCGTTTGCCGACACGCTGGATCGCTGTTTTTCCGCCTGTAGCGAAATGCTCACGCCGTCACTGCGCGAAGCGATGTTTAACCCCGATTCGGCGCAGCTGGACAATATGGCCTGGGCGCAGCCGGCGATTGTCGCGTTTGAAATCGCGATGGCGGCGCACTGGCGTGCTGAAGGACTGAAGCCAGACTTCGCCATTGGGCATTCCGTCGGTGAATTTGCCGCTGCCGTTGTCTGCGGACACTATACGATTGAACAGGTCATGCCACTGGTTTTTCGGCGCGGCGCGCTAATGCAGCAGTGCGCAAGCGGCGCGATGGTGGCGGTATTTGCAGACGAAGACACGCTGATGCCGCTGGCTCGCCAGTTTGAGCTGGATCTCGCCGCCAACAACGGTACGCAACATACGGTATTTTCCGGGCCGGAAGCCCGTCTCGCGGTATTTTGCGCCACGCTCTCGCAGCATGACATTAACTATCGTCGCCTGAGCGTAACCGGTGCGGCGCACTCCGCTTTACTGGAGCCGATACTCGATCGGTTCCAGGACGCCTGCGCGGGACTGCACGCGGAGCCGGGGCAAATACCGATTATTTCCACGCTCACCGCCGACGTCATTGATGAGTCAACGCTCAACCAGGCGGATTACTGGCGCCGACACATGCGCCAGCCGGTGCGTTTTATCCAGAGTATTCAGGTGGCGCATCAGCTCGGCACCCGCGTTTTTCTGGAGATGGGGCCCGATGCCCAGTTGGTTGCTTGCGGGCAGCGCGAATACCGCGATAACGCATACTGGATAGCCAGCGCCCGGCGTAACAAAGAGGCGAGCGATGTCCTCAATCAGGCCCTGCTCCAGCTTTACGCTGCCGGCGTCGCCCTACCGTGGGCCGACCTGCTGGCGGGCGATGGACAACGTATCGCTGCGCCATGTTATCCGTTTGATACTGAACGTTACTGGAAAGAGCGCGTCTCCCCGGCCTGCGAGCCTGCCGACGCAGCGCTGTCTGCCGGGCTGGAGGTGGCGAGTCGCGCCGCGACAGCGCTCGATCTCCCTCGCCTGGAAGCGCTTAAACAGTGCGCCACGCGACTGCACGCCATCTACGTCGATCAACTGGTACAACGCTGTACCGGCGATGCCATAGAGAACGGCGTGGACGCCATGACCATCATGCGCCGTGGACGTCTGCTGCCCCGCTACCAGCAGCTACTCCAGCGCCTGCTGAATAACTGCGTGGTCGACGGCGATTACCGCTGCACCGACGGGCGATACGTCCGCGCCCGCCCCATTGAACATCAACAGCGGGAATCACTGCTGACGGAACTTGCCGGTTATTGTGAAGGTTTTCAGGCTATTCCCGACACCATCGCCCGTGCCGGCGATCGGTTATATGAAATGATGAGCGGCGCGGAAGAACCGGTGGCGATTATCTTCCCGCAAAGTGCCTCCGACGGCGTGGAAGTGCTGTATCAGGAATTCAGCTTTGGCCGCTATTTCAACCAAATCGCCGCCGGGGTATTACGCGGCATTGTCCAGACGCGTCAGCCCCGCCAGCCGTTGCGTATTCTTGAAGTTGGCGGCGGAACCGGCGGCACCACCGCGTGGCTGCTGCCGGAACTCAACGGCGTTCCGGCACTGGAGTACCATTTCACCGATATCTCGGCGCTGTTCACCCGTCGCGCCCAGCAGAAATTCGCCGACTATGATTTTGTGAAGTATAGCGAGCTGGATCTCGAAAAAGAGGCGCAGTCTCAGGGTTTCCAGGCACAGTCTTACGATCTTATCGTGGCAGCGAACGTGATTCACGCCACCCGCCATATTGGCCGCACGCTCGATAATCTGCGCCCCCTGCTCAAGCCGGGCGGGCGCCTGCTGATGCGCGAAATCACCCAGCCAATGCGTCTGTTTGACTTCGTTTTCGGCCCGCTGGTTCTTCCGCTACAGGATCTCGACGCCCGCGAAGGTGAGTTATTCCTCACCACCGCTCAGTGGCAACAACAGTGCCGCCACGCCGGATTCAGCAAAGTGGCGTGGCTACCGCAGGATGGCAGCCCGACCGCCGGGATGAGCGAACATATCATTCTCGCCACGCTGCCCGGTCAGGCGGTTAGCGCCGTAACATTCACCGCGCCATCAGAACCCGTGTTGGGGCAGGCGCTGACGGATAACGGTGATTATCTCGCCGACTGGTCTGATTGCGCAGGTCAGCCCGAACAGTTTAACGCCCGCTGGCAGGAGGCCTGGCGTCTGCTTTCACAGCGTCATGGCGACGCTCTGCCTGTGGAACCGCCCCCCGTCGCCGCCCCGGAGTGGCTGGGGAAGGTTCGCTTAAGCTGGCAAAACAAAGCCTTTTCCCGCGGTCAGATGCGCGTTGAAGCCCGTCATCCTGCTGGCGAGTGGCTGCCGCTATCGCCCGCCGCGCCTCTTCCTGCGCCGCAAACGCATTATCAATGGCGCTGGACGCCCCTCAACGTCGCCAGCATTGACCATCCGCTTACCTTTAGCTTCAGCGCCGGTACGCTTGCGCGCAGCGACGAGCTGGCGCAATACGGCATCATTCACGATCCGCACGCCTCTTCACGACTGATGATTGTTGAGGAGAGCGAGGATACGCTGGCCTTAGCGGAGAAAGTGATAGCAGCGCTCACCGCCAGCGCAGCCGGATTGATTGTGGTTACTCGCCGCGCGTGGCGAGTCGAGGAAAATGAAGCACTCTCTGCATCCCATCACGCGCTATGGGCCTTGCTTCGCGTCGCGGCCAACGAACAGCCGGAACGGTTGCTTGCCGCCATCGATCTCGCCGAAAACACCCCGTGGGAAACGCTGCATCAAGGGTTGAGCGCAGTCTCACTATCACAGCGCTGGCTCGCCGCACGGGGTGACACCCTTTGGCTCCCTTCACTGTCGCCCAATACGGGATGCGCCGCTGAATTACCGGCAAACGTGTTTACCGGCGATAGCCGCTGGCATCTGGTGACCGGAGCGTTTGGCGGATTAGGCCGCCTTGCCGTGAACTGGCTCAGAGAAAAAGGGGCGCGACGCATCGCCCTGCTGGCGCCGCGCGTGGATGAGTCATGGCTACGCGACGTGGAGGGCGGGCAGACGCGCGTCTGCCGTTGTGATGTGGGCGATGCCGGGCAACTGGCCACGGTTCTTGACGATCTGGCGGCCAACGGCGGCATTGCCGGAGCGATTCATGCCGCTGGCGTATTGGCTGACGCGCCCTTGCAGGAGCTTGATGACCACCAGCTGGCTGCCGTTTTCGCGGTAAAAGCGCAGGCGGCAAGCCAGCTGTTGCAAACCCTGCGCAACCACGACGGACGCTATCTTATTCTCTACTCTTCCGCTGCCGCCACCCTCGGCGCGCCGGGTCAGAGCGCCCATGCGCTGGCCTGCGGCTACCTGGACGGGCTGGCCCAGCAGTTTTCCACCCTTGATGCGCCGAAAACGCTCTCTGTCGCCTGGGGCGCATGGGGAGAAAGCGGTCGGGCGGCCACGCCGGAAATGCTGGCGACGCTCGCCAGCCGAGGTATGGGCGCGTTAAGCGATGCCGAAGGCTGCTGGCACCTGGAACAGGCGGTGATGCGCGGCGCCCCGTGGCGACTGGCGATGCGCGTTTTTACCGACAAAATGCCCCCGTTACAACAGGCTCTGTTTAACATCAGCGCCACAGAAAAAGCCGCAACGCCGGTCATTCCTCCTGCTGATGACAACGCCTTTAACGGCAGCCTGAGCGATGAAACAGCGGTGATGGCATGGCTGAAAAAGCGGATTGCGGTTCAGCTAAGGCTGAGCGATCCGGCGTCACTGCATCCAAACCAGGATCTGTTGCAACTCGGCATGGACTCGCTGCTCTTCCTTGAACTCAGTAGCGATATTCAGCACTACCTGGGCGTACGCATCAATGCGGAACGGGCGTGGCAGGATCTGTCTCCTCATGGACTCACGCAGCTTATCTGTTCTAAGCCAGAGGCGACGCCTGCCGCTTCGCAGCCGGAAGTGTTGCGGCACGACGCCGACGAGCGTTATGCGCCCTTCCCTTTGACGCCCATTCAGCACGCCTACTGGCTGGGGCGAACCCACCTCATTGGCTATGGCGGCGTCGCCTGTCACGTCCTGTTTGAGTGGGATAAACGCCACGATGAGTTCGATCTCGCCATACTGGAGAAAGCATGGAACCAGCTCATCGCACGCCACGATATGTTGCGTATGGTGGTTGATGCCGACGGGCAGCAGCGAATCCTGGCGACAACGCCGGAGTATCACATCCCGCGTGACGATCTGCGCGCGCTTTCCCCGGAAGAACAGCGCATCGCGCTGGAAAAACGGCGGCATGAACTGAGCTATCGCGTTTTGCCTGCCGACCAGTGGCCTCTTTTTGAGCTGGTGGTCAGCGAAATCGACGATTGCCATTACCGTCTGCATATGAACCTCGACCTTTTGCAGTTTGATGTGCAGAGTTTTAAAGTCATGATGGACGACCTGGCGCAGGTCTGGCGCGGTGAAACGCTGGCGCCGCTCGCTATTACCTTCCGTGATTATGTGATGGCTGAACAGGCGCGCCGACAGACATCGGCATGGCACGATGCCTGGGATTACTGGCAGGAAAAACTGCCGCAACTGCCCTTAGCGCCAGAGCTGCCGGTGGTTGAGACGCCCCCGGAAACGCCACACTTCACCACCTTCAAATCGACGATCGGCAAGACAGAATGGCAGGCCGTGAAACAGCGCTGGCAGCAGCAAGGCGTCACACCGTCTGCCGCGCTGCTCACGCTGTTTGCCGCTACCCTTGAGCGCTGGAGCCGTACCACAACATTTACGCTGAACCTGACGTTCTTCAATCGCCAGCCGATCCATCCGCAAATCAACCAGTTGATTGGTGATTTTACCTCCGTCACGCTGGTTGATTTTAACTTCTCAGCGCCGGTGACGTTGCAAGAGCAGATGCAACAGACCCAACAGCGCCTCTGGCAAAACATGGCGCACAGTGAAATGAACGGTGTTGAGGTGATCCGTGAGCTGGGCCGCCTGCGCGGATCACAACGTCAACCGCTGATGCCGGTAGTGTTTACCAGTATGCTGGGGATGACGCTGGAAGGCATGACTATCGATCAGGCGATGAGCCATCTGTTCGGCGAACCCTGCTATGTATTCACGCAAACGCCGCAGGTCTGGCTGGATCATCAGGTCATGGAGAGCAACGGCGAGTTGATGTTTAGCTGGTACTGCATGGACAACGTGCTGGAACCCGGCGCTGCCGAGGCGATGTTTAATGACTATTGCGCCATCCTGCAAGCCGTCATCGCCGCCCCTGAAAGCCTGAAGACTCTCGCCAGCGGCATCGCCAGGCACATTCCCCGCCGACGCTGGCCGCTGAACGCGCAGGCGGACTACGACCTGCGGGATATTGAGCAGGCGACGCTCGAATACCCCGGCATCCGGCAGGCCAGAGCGGAAATAACCGAACAGGGCGCGTTGACGCTGGATATCGTGATGGCCGACGATCCTTCGCCATCAGCGGCGATGCCTGATGAGCACGAACTTACCCAACTGGCGCTGCCGTTGCCTGAGCAGGCGCAGCTTGATGAGCTGGAGGCGACCTGGCGCTGGCTGGAGGCGCGTGCGCTACAGGGGATCGCGGCTACGCTAAATCGTCACGGCCTGTTTACCACGCCGGAGATCGCCCATCGCTTTAGCGCAATAGTACAGGCGCTGTCCGCGCAAGCGTCTCACCAGCGTCTGCTGCGCCAGTGGCTACAGTGTCTGACGGAAAGAGAGTGGTTAATCCGCGAAGGTGAAAGCTGGCGCTGCCGCATTCCGCTCAGCGAGATTCCTGAGCCTCAGGAAGCGTGCCCGCAAAGCCAATGGAGCCAGGCGCTGGCGCAGTATCTGGAAACCTGCATCGCCCGGCACGACGCCCTCTTCTCCGGGCAGTGTTCTCCGCTGGAATTGCTGTTCAACGAGCAGCATCGCGTTACCGACGCGCTGTATCGCGACAACCCCGCCAGCGCCTGTCTGAATCGCTATACCGCGCAGATTGCCGCCTTGTGCAGCGCAGAACGGATTCTGGAGGTTGGCGCCGGAACCGCAGCCACTACCGCGCCGGTGCTGAAGGCCACGCGGAACACGCGACAGTCGTACCACTTCACGGACGTCTCCGCGCAGTTCCTCAATGACGCCAGAGCCCGTTTCCATGATGAATCGCTGGTGTCTTATGCCTTGTTCGACATCAACCAGCCGCTGGATTTCACCGCCCACCCGGAGGCGGGTTACGACCTGATCGTTGCCGTCAATGTGCTCCACGACGCCAGCCATGTCGTCCAGACGTTGCGCAGATTAAAACTGTTGCTGAAAGCCGGCGGACGTTTGCTGATCGTTGAAGCGACGGAGCGAAACAGCGTATTCCAGCTGGCGAGCGTGGGCTTTATTGAGGGATTAAGCGGATACCGCGATTTCCGCCGCCGGGATGAGAAACCGATGCTCACCCGCTCCGCATGGCAGGAGGTTCTCGTTCAGGCCGGGTTTGCAAACGAGCTGGCGTGGCCCGCGCAGGAATCGTCGCCGCTGCGCCAGCATCTGCTGGTAGCGCGTTCGCCTGGCGTAAATCGCCCGGATAAAAAAGCCGTGAGCCGCTATTTACAGCAGCGCTTTGGCACCGGTCTGCCCATTTTACAGATCCGGCAAAGAGAAGCGTTATTTACGCCGCTGCATGCCCCGTCTGATGCGCCGACTGAGCCAGCCAAACCCACGCCAGTTGCCGGGGGGAATCCGGCGCTGGAAAAACAGGTGGCTGAACTCTGGCAATCGCTGCTGTCTCGCCCCGTGGCAAGGCATCACGACTTTTTCGAACTGGGCGGCGACAGCCTGATGGCGACAAGGATGGTCGCGCAGCTAAACCGGAGAGGGATTGCCAGGGCTAACCTTCAGGATCTGTTCAGCCATTCGACGCTGAGCGACTTCTGCGCCCATCTACAGGCGGCTACGTCAGGAGAGGACAACCCGATACCCCTTTGCCAGGGCGACGGTGAGGAAACCCTGTTTGTCTTCCACGCTTCAGACGGCGATATCAGCGCCTGGCTGCCGCTCGCTAGCGCGTTGAACAGGCGCGTTTTCGGCCTGCAAGCAAAATCGCCGCAGCGCTTTGCCACGCTCGACCAGATGATCGATGAGTATGTCGGGTGCATCCGTCGTCAGCAGCCTCACGGCCCTTATGTGCTGGCGGGTTGGTCGTATGGCGCGTTTCTTGCGGCGGGCGCCGCACAACGCCTGTACGCCAAAGGCGAGCAGGTTCGGATGGTGTTAATCGATCCCGTGTGCCGACAGGATTTCTGTTGCGAAAACCGGGCGGCCCTGCTGCGCCTGTTAGCCGAAGGACAAACGCCTCTGGCACTGCCCGAACATTTCGACCAGCAGACGCCCGACAGCCAGCTTGCCGACTTTATCAGCCTCGCTAAAACGGCCGGTATGGTGTCGCAAAACCTGACGCTGCAAGCGGCAGAAACGTGGCTCGACAACATCGCGCATCTGCTGCGTTTACTGACTGAGCATACGCCGGGCGAAAGCGTTCCGGTCCCCTGTCTCATGGTGTATGCCGCCGGGAGACCCGCGCGCTGGACGCCAGCAGAAACCGAGTGGCAGGGCTGGATAAACAACGCCGACGACGCTGTGATTGAAGCCAGCCACTGGCAAATCATGATGGAAGCCCCCCACGTTCAGGCTTGTGCGCAACACATTACGCGCTGGCTTTGCGCAACCTCAACGCAACCGGAGAACACGTTATGATGCCGTCCGCCTCCCCAAAACAACGCGTACTGATTGTGGGCGCCAAATTTGGCGAAATGTACCTGAATGCCTTTATGCAGCCCCTGGAGGGGCTGGAACTGGTCGGCCTGCTGGCGCAGGGAAGCGCCCGTTCAAGAGAGCTGGCTCATGCGTTTGGCATTCCGCTGTATACCTCGCCGGAACAGATAACCAGGATGCCGGATATCGCCTGTATTGTCGTGCGTTCGACCGTCGCCGGAGGAACCGGTACGCAGCTTGCCAGACACTTTCTGACGCGCGGCGTACACGTCATTCAGGAGCATCCCCTCCACCCGGATGACATCAGTTCCTTACAAACGCTGGCGCAGGAACAGGGCTGCTGCTATTGGGTAAACACGTTTTATCCGCATACGCGCGCGGGACGCACATGGCTTCGCGATGCGCAGCAGCTGCGTCGCTGCCTGGCTAAGACGCCGCCGGTAGTCCACGCCACCACCAGCCGACAGTTGCTCTACTCCACTCTGGATTTGTTGTTGCTGGCTCTGGGCGTTGATGCCGCCGCCGTGGAGTGCGACGTGGTTGGCAGCTTTAGCGATTTTCACTGTCTGAGACTCTTCTGGCCGGAGGGAGAAGCCTGCCTGCTGCTTCAGCGCTATCTCGATCCTGACGATCCAGATATGCATAGCCTTATCATGCACCGCCTGCTGCTGGGCTGGCCGGAAGGTCATCTTTCGCTGGAGGCGAGCTACGGCCCCGTCATTTGGTCATCCAGTCTGTATGTCGCAGACCATCAGCAGAACCCCCACAGTCTCTGGCGCAGACCGGAGATCCTGCGCGATCTGCCGGGTCTGACGCGCAGCGCGGCGCCCCTGAGCTGGCGCGACTGCTGCGAAACCGTCGGGCCGGAGGGCGTCAGCTGGTTGCTACACCAGTTGCGCAGCAATCTGGCGGGCGAACATCCACCAGCGGCCTGCCAAAGCGTACATCAGATCGCGTTATCACGTTTATGGCAGCAGATTTTACGTAAGACCGGCAATGCGGAGATCAGACGCCTGACGCCGCCGCACCACGACCGGTTAGCCGGTTTCTACAACGATGATGATAAGGAGGCGCTGTGACGCAATCTGCAATGTGCATCCCGCTGTGGCCCGCCCGGAACGGCAATACTGCGCATCTGGTCATGTGCCCTTTCGCTGGCGGCAGCAGTAGCGCGTTTCGCCACTGGCAAGCTGAGCAACTGGCTGATTGCGCGCTTTCTCTGGTGACCTGGCCGGGGCGCGATCGCCTTCGCCATCTGGAACCGCTCAGAAGCATTACACAACTGGCGGCACTGCTGGCGAACGAGCTGGAAGCATCCGTATCGCCTGACACGCCGCTTTTACTCGCCGGGCACAGCATGGGGGCGCAGGTGGCGTTTGAAACCTGCCGACTTCTGGAGCAACGGGGGCTTGCGCCACAAGGACTGATTATTTCCGGGTGCCATGCCCCGCATCTGCATTCTGAACGCCAGCTCAGCCATCGCGATGATGCCGACTTTATCGCTGAGCTGATAGACATTGGCGGATGTTCTCCTGAACTGCGGGAAAACCAGGAATTAATGTCGCTGTTTCTTCCTCTTCTGCGCGCTGATTTTTACGCCACCGAGAGCTATCACTACGACTCGCCCGACGTCTGTCCGCCGCTGCGCACGTCTGCGCTGTTATTGTGCGGCAGCCACGATCGCGAAGCCTCCTGGCAGCAGGTCGATGCCTGGCGTCAGTGGCTGAGCCACGTTACAGGCCCGGTGGTGATTGACGGCGATCATTTCTATCCCATTCAACAAGCCCGGTCCTTTTTTACGCAGATTGTCCGCCATTTTCCCCACGCATTTTCTGCAATGACCGCGTTGCAAAAACAGCCCAGTACTTCAGAAAGGTGACGCATGAATTCTTCCTTTGAATCTCTGATTGAACAGTATCCCTTACCCATTGCCGAACAGTTGCGCCACTGGGCGGCCCGTTATGCCTCGCGAATTGCCGTCGTTGATGCAAAGGGGTCGTTAACCTACAGCGCGCTTGATGCACAAGTTGACGAACTTGCCGCAGGTCTGTCATCACTGGGTTTGCGTTCGGGGGAGCATGTAATTGTGCAGCTTCCCAACGACAACGCGTTTGTTACCCTGCTGTTCGCCTTGTTAAGACTGGGCGTTATCCCCGTGCTGGCGATGCCCTCGCAACGGGCTCTGGATATCGACGCGCTGATTGAGCTGGCGCAACCCGTCGCTTACGTTATTCACGGGGAAAACCACGCAGAGCTGGCCCGACAGATGGCGCACAAACACGCCTGCTTGCGTCATGTTCTGGTCGCTGGAGAGACCGTGAGCGACGATTTTACGCCGCTCTTCTCCCTTCACGGTGAGCGACAGGCATGGCCGCAGCCTGATGTTTCCGCCACCGCGTTGTTGTTGCTCTCAGGCGGCACAACCGGCACGCCCAAACTCATCCCGCGCCGACATGCCGACTATAGCTATAACTTCAGCGCTTCTGCTGAACTGTGCGGCATCAGCCAACAGAGCGTGTATCTCGCCGTCCTCCCGGTGGCGCATAACTTTCCGCTGGCCTGCCCCGGTATTCTGGGAACGCTTGCCTGCGGCGGAAAAGTGGTGCTGACCGACAGCGCCAGCTGTGATGAGGTGATGCCTTTAATCGCGCAGGAAAGAGTGACTCACGTCGCCCTGGTTCCGGCGCTGGCGCAATTATGGGTGCAGGCCAGGGAGTGGGAAGACAGCGACCTTTCGTCGCTGCGCGTCATTCAGGCAGGCGGCGCCCGGCTCGACCCGACGCTTGCTGAGCAGGTTATCGCCACCTTTGACTGTACCCTGCAACAGGTTTTCGGTATGGCGGAAGGCCTGCTCTGTTTTACCCGGCTGGACGATCCGCATGCCACCATTCTCCACAGCCAGGGGCGCCCGTTGTCCCCTCTGGATGAAATCCGCATCGTTGATCAAGACGAGAACGACGTCGCGCCGGGCGAAACCGGGCAATTGTTAACGCGCGGCCCTTATACCATTTCGGGCTATTACCGCGCCCCTGCCCACAACGCGCAGGCCTTTACCGCGCAAGGGTTTTACCGCACAGGCGACAATGTCAGGCTGGATGAGGTGGGGAACCTGCACGTTGAGGGACGCATAAAAGAGCAGATCAACCGCGCCGGAGAAAAAATAGCCGCGGCTGAAGTGGAATCGGCACTGCTGCGTTTAGCGGAAGTGCAAGATTGCGCGGTGGTCGCCGCGCCGGACACGCTGCTTGGCGAGCGGATTTGCGCGTTTATCATCGCGCAGCAGGTGCCAACTGACTATCAGCAGTTGCGTCAACAACTGACCCGTATGGGGCTCAGCGCGTGGAAAATTCCTGACCAAATCGAGTTTCTGGACCACTGGCCGCTCACCGCCGTCGGCAAGATAGACAAAAAACGCCTGACGGCTCTCGCCGTCGACCGTTATCGCCATTCTGCCCAATAAGCGCAAACCGACCCGAAACAGGTTGAAATAAACCCGTTTCGGGTAGCACTACTATTAGAAATAGTTATCATTTTCAATTCACCATTGTCGGTATTTTTGGCGTTTCGCCGTCTTACAGGGACTCACAACAATGAAAATGACACGGCTTTATCCTCTGGCCTTGGGGGGATTATTGCTCCCCGCCATTGCTAATGCCCAGACTTCACAGCAAGACGAAAGCACGCTGGTGGTTACCGCCAGTAAACAATCTTCCCGCTCGGCATCAGCCAACAACGTCTCGTCTACTGTTGTCAGCGCGCCGGAATTAAGCGACGCCGGCGTCACCGCCAGCGACAAACTCCCCAGAGTCTTGCCCGGGCTCTATATTGAAAATAGCGGCAACATGCTTTTTTCGACGATCTCGCTACGCGGCGTCTCTTCAGCGCAGGACTTCTATAACCCCGCCGTCACCCTGTATGTCGATGGCGTCCCTCAGCTTTCCACCAACACCATCCAGGCGCTTACCGATGTGCAAAGCGTGGAGTTGCTGCGAGGCCCACAGGGAACGTTATATGGCAAAAGCGCTCAGGGCGGGATCATCAACATCGTCACCCAGCAGCCGGACAGCACGCCGCGCGGCTATATTGAAGGCGGCGTCAGTAGCCGCGACAGTTATCGAAGTAAGTTCAACCTGAGCGGCCCCATTCAGGATGGCCTGCTGTACGGCAGCGTCACCCTGTTACGCCAGGTTGATGACGGCGACATGATTAACCCCGCGACGGGAAGCGATGACTTAGGCGGCACCCGCGCCAGCATAGGGAATGTGAAACTGCGTCTGGCGCCGGACGATCAGCCCTGGGAAATGGGCTTTGCCGCCTCACGCGAATGTACCCGCGCCACCCAGGACGCCTATGTGGGATGGAATGATATTAAGGGCCGTAAGCTGTCGATCAGCGATGGTTCACCAGACCCGTACATGCGGCGCTGCACTGACAGCCAGACCCTGAGTGGGAAATACACCACCGATGACTGGGTTTTCAACCTGATCAGCGCCTGGCAGCAGCAGCATTATTCGCGCACCTTCCCTTCCGGTTCGTTAATCGTCAATATGCCTCAGCGCTGGAATCAGGATGCGCAGGAGCTGCGCGCCGCAACCCTGGGCGATGCGCGTACCGTTGATATGGTGTTTGGGCTGTACCGGCAGAACACCCGCGAGAAGTTAAATTCAGCCTACGACATGCCGACAATGCCTTATTTAAGCAGTACCGGCTATACCACCGCTGAAACGCTGGCCGCATACAGTGACCTGACCTGGCATTTAACCGATCGTTTTGATATCGGCGGCGGCGTGCGCTTCTCGCATGATAAATCCAGTACACAATATCACGGCAGCATGCTCGGCAACCCGTTTGGCGACCAGGGTAAGAGCAATGACGATCAGGTGCTCGGGCAGCTATCCGCAGGCTATATGCTGACCGATGACTGGAGAGTGTATACCCGTGTAGCCCAGGGATATAAACCTTCCGGGTACAACATCGTGCCTACTGCGGGTCTTGATGCCAAACCGTTCGTCGCCGAGAAATCCATCAACTATGAACTTGGCACCCGCTACGAAACCGCTGACGTCACGCTGCAAGCTGCGACGTTTTATACCCACACCAAAGACATGCAGCTTTACTCTGGCCCGGTCGGGATGCAGACATTAAGCAATGCGGGTAAAGCCGACGCCACCGGCGTTGAGCTTGAAGCGAAGTGGCGGTTTGCGCCAGGCTGGTCATGGGATATCAATGGCAACGTGATCCGTTCCGAATTCACCAATGACAGTGAGTTGTATCACGGTAACCGGGTGCCGTTCGTACCACGTTATGGCGCGGGAAGCAGCGTGAACGGCGTGATTGATACGCGCTATGGCGCACTGATGCCCCGACTGGCGGTTAATCTGGTCGGGCCGCATTATTTCGATGGCGACAACCAGTTGCGGCAAGGCACCTATGCCACCCTGGACAGCAGCCTGGGCTGGCAGGCGACTGAACGGATGAACATTTCCGTCTATGTCGATAACCTGTTCGACCGTCGTTACCGTACCTATGGCTACATGAACGGCAGCAGCGCCGTCGCGCAGGTCAATATGGGTCGCACCGTCGGTATCAATACGCGAATTGATTTCTTCTGATTATTGTAAAAGGGATACCGAAAAGGTATCCCTTTTACACCACTAGTTAAAACCAGTAACTCAGCAGAGTCGCAAAAAATATTAATCCATAGTGATTATTTAAACAATGAAATTGCGATTAGGATAAATAGATTTAACTTTCTCGTTCCTTTCTCTCCTTATACTAAAGAAATAATCATATCAAAATAAAAATTCACAACAGTGCAACATTAAAAAATACAACCAACAAACAATCCTATATACAAGGCACATCTCCAGAATATAAAAGCACAGACAAACAACCTAAAAAAAACAACCCCATACATATAAATTATTTTATAGGTAAAATAGATTATATATTCTCATAGCCACCACAAACTATACTAGCCTGAACTATATTTATTCTGCTGCAATCAATGCATACATAACACAAATATCACTCAGGTACACTACTCAAACCACGCTGGGATTTTTCCTCAAGTTATAATCATCACCCCGAAAATCATTCGGCATTTACTCATTAAATAGTCACCCCATAGGCCTGTACATGTTTACTCAGAAATATACATCCTTTTCTCTGTCATAAACCCTCTGATTAATCATAAATAAATATTTGTGACACCAATCTTTTTCCTTAACGGAACGAATTGTTGTGTAGAAGGAGATAATATTATGTCAAAAAAAATATCAGCCATTGCTTATAACTCATTATATGTCAACATGGGTCACTATAACGGAAGCAGTTGAGATCACTACCAAAGCCATAAAACAAAAAATTACTCCTAGCGACATTTATCGTCATGCCTTGAGTGGCAACATCCTACTATCGGTCTATTTCCAGTCTCCTGTGATACTTAAGAAGATACAAACTTTTAATGGAAAAATAAAATTCAGGCAGTTTGTGGGAGACCTACTTGATAAACTATGCATGCTTGACAGGGACGGTTTTATTTATGGTCAAAATTTAAGACTCTGTACAGAAGCCAGATATATTTGTCCTGTGCAACAAATTATAGATACCCCCCTGTTACGCAAACTCAACCAGTTTCGTACGTTTGTTCGTAATGTCCGCCCGGGTGATGAACTGGATGTCCCGGCACAAGTTAGTGAAAAAAATTTAACCCCGCCGCCGGGTAACAGCAGTGGCAACCTTGAGCAACAGATAGCCAGTACTTCACAGCTAATTGGATCTCTGCTCGCCGAAGATATGAACAGCGAGCAAGCGGCAAACATAGCACGTGGATGGGCCTCTTCTCAGGCTTCAGGGGTAATGACAGACTGGTTAAGCCGCTTCGGTACCGCAAGAATCACGCTGGGCGTGGATGAAGATTTCAGCCTGAAGAACTCCCGTGACGGCAACCCTCGAAAATGGCGATTCGATGCAACAAACAGTGAACTATGTGCCGAACGTCACGAATGCTGAAATCACGCTGGCAGCCTCGAAGGATCCGGTGATTGCCGACAATAACGATCTCACGACACTAACAGCACCGTCGCTGATACAGAGGGCAATGCGATAGCCAACACTGAGGTAACATTTACTCTACCGGAAGATGTGAAGGCGAACTTCACGCTGAGCGATGGCGACAAAGCGGTTACTGATGCCGATGGCAAAGCGAAAGTCACGCTGAAAGGTACAAAAGCAGGCGCTCATACCGTGACAGCATCGATGGTTGGCGGTAAGAGTGAGCAGTTGGTGGTGAACTTTACTGCGGATACGCTCACTGCGCAGGTTAATCTTAACGTTACCGAGGACAATTTCATCGCCAATAACATTGGAATGACCAGGCTACAGGCAACAGTGACTGATGGAAACGGCAACCCAGTAGAAGGTATAAAAGTTAATTTCCGCGGAACCTCCGTCACGCTAAGCAGCACCAGCGTTGAAACGGATGATCAGGTTTTCGCTGAAATTCTTGTGACAAGCACCGAGGTCGGACTAAAAACAGTTTCAGCCTCTCTGGCAGATAAACCTACTGAAGTCATCTCGCGATTACTGAATGCCAAGGTAGATGTTAATTCTGCGACGATTACCAGTCAGGAGATACCTGAAGGTCAGGTCATGGTCGCACAAGACATAGCAGTTAAAGCTCACGTTAACGACCAGTTTGGCAACCCGGTGACGCATCAACCCGCGACATTCAGTGCAGCGCCATCCTCGCAAATGATCATCAGCCAGAATACGGTCTCTACTAATACGCAGGGAGTAGCCGAGGTCACCATGACGCCTGAAAGAAACGGCTCGTATACTGTAAAAGCATCCCTAGCGAATGGAGCTTCACTTGAGAAACAACTGGAGGCTATTGATGAAAAACTGACACTCACGTCCAGTCCGCTTATCGGTGTCAATGCTCCTAAAGGCGCTACTCTGACGGCAACGCTAACCTCTGCAAATGGCACTCCAGTGGAGGGTCAGGTCATCAACTTTAGCGTAACGCTAGAAGGTGCGACGTTAAGTGGCGGAAAAGTGAGAACCAACTCTTCAGGTCAGGCTCCAGTCGTTCTGACCAGCAATAAAGTCGGTACATATACGGTGACTGCATCGTTCCATAACGGCGTCACAATACAGACACAGACAACCGTGAAGGTTACTGGCAACCCAAGCACCGCACATGTTGCTAGCTTCATCGCTGATCCGTCGACTATCGCCGCCACCAACAGTGATTTAAGTACCTTAAAGGCAACGGTTGAGGATGGCAGTGGTAACCTGATCGAAGGTCTCACTGTGTACTTCGCCTTAAAAAGCGGCTCCACCACATTAACGTCATTAACAGCGGTGACCGATCAAAACGGAATCGCGACAACAAGCGTGAAAGGTGAGATAACGGGGAGCGTCACTGTAAGCGCAGTCACAAGCGCAGGTGGAATGCAAACAGTAGATATATCGCTAGTGGCAGGCCCAGCAGACGCCTCGCAGTCCATCCTTAAGAACAACCAGTCATCACTGAAAGGGGACTTTACCGATAGTGCTGAGCTACATCTTGTTCTGCACGATATATCAGGCAATCCGATCAAAGTTTCTTAAGGGATAGAATTTGTGCAATCAGGTACAAACGTGCCCTATATGAAAATTAGCGCAATTGATTACAGTCAAAATATCAACGGTGATTACAAAGCTACTGTTACAGGAGGCGGAGAGGGTATCGCAACGCTGATCCCCGTATTGAATGGTGTTCATCAGGCGGGTCTGAGTACCACGATAGAATTCATTAGCGCGGAAACCAGACCAATGACGGGTACAGTGTCAGTGAATAGTGCAAACCTACCGACAGCTTCATTCCCTTCGCAGGGATTTACCGGGGCGTATTATCAGTTGAATAATGACAACTTTGCACCAGGAAAAACGGCGGCTGATTATTCGTTTTCAAGCTCGGCCTCCTGGGTAGGCGTTGATGCTACTGGTAAAGTGACATTCAAAAATGACGGTGATAGCAATACTGTAATAATCACAGCGCCCCCAAGATCCGGTGGTGCTATTTACCAAACAGTTCCTCCTGAATCGCGTTCGGTGTGACTATGATCATTTTCGGTGAGTATTGCTTTGATCCAAAGGCTGGTTTTCTGTGATGATTGACCAGCCTCAGAGTATTGATGACACCACCGTTCATAACAGATCGGCATTACTATGCATAAGTAC
>JAIJJM010000275.1 GCA_022728415.1 Collinsella sp.
GCCGGCGCCGGCATGCCCGAGTGGGTTGGCACCGTCTTCGGTTCCTCTGCGCTCGTAGTTTCCACCATCACCGCCATTTTGTTGAACATCTGCCTGCCCAAGGGCGAGGAAAATCTCGAAGAAGCGCGTGTCGAGGCCCAGATGTCCGGGTCTATCGGGGAGGATTAAGCGCAACGTTGATTATGAGAAACGGCCACGTCGTTTGTGGCAGAGAAAATCGCCCACAGGTTCGATGGCCATATACGCCTTTCCTTCTCCGCCGGGGTGGATGAGAAGAGCGTTAGCAATCTGGTTGAGGCGGGTATCTGATCGGTGACGGTGGTGACTTCGCTGCTTCGTCCGTGCGGCTATGAACATTTTGTCCGCATGGTCAAAATCGATGAGCGCACTGCTTCGACCGGCGAGCGCACGGTGGATGTCGAGGCGATTCATACACTGAATGAGTCATAGCCCGACCATTCGTCTTTCTCTCTTTCGCACGAGGGCGTCGACTCATTTCGACGCCCTCTCGTTTTGTATACGGGGCTCTTGTTAGCAATTGGAATCTTAGACAAGCGCTTCGGCGAGCGTCATGTCGCCCGTCCAATGTGCGGCCGGCACGATGTGAGAAGAGATGACGGCAGCGGGCAAAATGTGGCGGAGACGAGAGCTCCATCGTCCATCGTCTTTACGCGTGTCATCGAGGATCCGACAAGGTTGAGCGATGGGTCCGGCGGAAAGAGGGCGATTGGACGTACCTGTCGAAAGATAGCCCATGGGCGGCGAGACGGACAGCGAATGCGTCGGCAGCTCGTAGGGCAATAAGGAGCCCGGGATTTAGTTTACATAGCCTTTAGTTTACGTTACATAGCCTTAAGGTTTCGCAGGCTGGTTTATTAACACCGCATAGCTAAGGTGATAGCGATATCGGAACTCGTGTCACCAGGAGGATGTACATGCTCAAAAAGATGATAAGCGCCGCGCTCGCGGTCTTATTATGTGCGACCAGCCTATTGAACGCAACGGGCTGCACGGCTACAAATGCCGGCAAGTCTGCACAGGACAGTAAGACGACGCAGACGTCTGCAAATGACGGAAAAAAGACGACCGTAGAATTCTGGTACGCAGGCGGTAAAACAGCCGTGGGCGTCATCCAGGATATTGTCGACAAGTACAATAAATCCCAGGATAAATACGAAGTCAAAACCGTTACCCAAGCGGATTATGACGAGACGTATCAAAAACTCCAAGCTGCCATTGCAGGTAATTCTGCGCCAGATTTGGTGCTATTGAGTCCTTCTGCCGCAAGGACGCTCGACGAGAAGAACCTCTTGGCCGATCTCAACGAGTACACCAAAAAGGATGATACCTTCAACAAGGACGATTTGATTTCTGCCTTTTATAGTCAGGGAACCAACGATAAGGGTGGGCAGTTCGCATTGCCGGCCTACGGAACGACTCAGGTCCTGTATTACAACATCAAGGCGTTTGAGGACGCCGGTGTAGACCCATCGTCCATAAAGACTTGGCAGGATTTGGGTGATGCCGCCAAGAAGATCAAGGCGACCGGAAAGTACGAATATGGATGGGAGCCCATGTGGGGCCCAGACAATATGATCGATGCCGCTCTCAGCAACGGCGCCTCGGTATTCTCGAAGGATGGCAAGAAGGTAACGATCAATTCAAAACAGTGGGTCGAGGTGTTTGAACAATTCCGCAAGTGGATCCATGACGACAAGACGATGGCCATCCACTCTGGCGGACAGGGCTGGGAGTACTGGTACGACACCATCGACGATGTTATCCAAAACAAGGCCGGCGGCTATACGGGTTCTTCGGGAGATCAGGCGGACCTCGATTTCAATATCGTTCAGGCCATTGAACAGCCTGCTTGGTCCAGTGCTACCGAATCAAAGCCCACGGCGGGGGCACAGACGATGAGCATTCTGAAATCATCGAGCGATGCAGAGAAACAGGGCGCGTACGATTTCCTGAGGTACTTCATGTCTGTCGATTCCCAAGTCGAGTGGAGCACGACCGTCGGATACGTTCCGGTGAATAAAAAGATCATGGAAGACGATACGTACAAGAAATACCTTGAGGACCATCCCCAGGCCGTCGTTCCCTTTAACCAGGCGAAGCACGCTTCCATCTATCCTGTCGATCCGACCAACGGGCAGGTCCACGATGCACTGAAGGTAGCGGCCGATAAGGTCGAGATCGATAATGTTCCCGCAAAAGAGGCCCTGGACGAAGCGCAGAAGACTGCACAGGCTGCTTTGGATGCAGTAAACAAGTAGCTATGAAAAAGGAACTGAAGTACACGTTCTCAAGAGAAGCTGCTGCCATTCAAAAGCAGCAGCTTCTCTTGAATGACGACGAAGATGCAATAACCATTTCGGTCGAGGGGAAACCATCGATACTGGCTTCTGTGGACCTGTTCGTCAAAGACAGCGCAGACAACGTGCTCTTCCACAGGCAATTGGGGACCGGTGGAAATGTCATCACGATTGCGAATGATATAAGAAAAGCATCAAATGGCGCTATACCGTGCATGTTGACGAAGGGGATGTACATGATCGAGCTCGTGCTATGGCATGATGCGCGATCCCATCTTCTCCACACTGCGCGGGTAGACGTAGTCTGTGAATCTGGATGCGCGGGGCAAGCCGATCCGTGCGGGACCGTTGTCTGGATGGACAGGCGGGGAAAGCTGTCCGGATATGATCCAGATCACATGAAGAGAAATCACACCGGCTGGTATAAGGGAGATTTTCACTGCCACACAGTTCTGTCGGACGGGCATGAGCGTCTTTCCAATCAGATGGCAAAGGCAGACCTCATGGGATTGGATTTTTACTCGGCGACCGAGCACAATCTGGTCCCCGCGACATGGGTCGAAACGGATCTGCTCGTTATCTGCGGGACGGAGATAACAACGATATATGGGCATGCGAATGCCTTCGGTTTAAAAAAACGTCCCGACAATCTGGACCGTGTCTGCGCCGGCGACAGTCGAGAAGCCTTTCTGGACATCCTCGGTCAATTGCATGCGGAACGCAGTGTTATCAGCATCAACCACCCATTTTTAGTGCCGTGGCAATGGTCATGTCCAGATTATCCCCTAGATAAAGTTGATTGCCTTGAAATCATAAACGACCCCACCTATCCGAATAACCATGAGGCGAATCAAAAGGCAGTCAGGCTGATCGATGCGATGTGGAATGACGGATGGCAGATCTGCGGTATCGGGGGAAGCGACACGCACGCATTACTGCATGAGTGGTATACGCCCGAGAGCGGACCGTCCATTGTGGGGGATCCGACCACGCATGTGTATAGCGAGGGGCTGAGCCAAAACAAGATACTCGAGGCACTTCGAAAGTGCCACGTATTCGTTACGAGATACATTGAAGTGAACTTCTGCATGCGCGAGAACGGGCGCGAAGTGCTTCCGGGTGACGCAATGCCTGAGCCCGGAACCTTCGAAGCCGTCTTCCGATTCGACAATGTGCGCGAGCCGATTCATCTTTTTGTTATCAGGGACGGCGTGAGGGAGAGCCTGCGTCTCGAGTTCGATTTCGAGTACAGGAGGGCGACCGCATCATACCGGGTCAGTTGGAGTACGGACGCATACCATTGGATGCGCTTCGGCGCGGAAAATGAAAAAGGGGACTGCATCTTCTACGCCAATCCCGTGTATTGCTGTGAAAGAGAGCATCAGTTCGATACCTTTGGGGCGGCGATAGATGAAATTGCATGACGTTCGCGGGGTCATCTTCGATAAAGATGGAACCTTGATAGAGTTCCAGCCCTTCTGGATTCCCGTGACATGCCGAGTGCTCTCGAGGCTCCGGGAACTGTACCAGGCGGATGCCATCGAATATCAGGATTGCCTTTCCGCCCTCGGAGTTTCCGAGGGCGGAGAAGTGGATCCGGAGGGCCAATTGGCGGTCGGGACCTATGGAACAATCTCTCGTGCCGTATCGGAGGTGTATGCGCG
>JAIJJM010000276.1 GCA_022728415.1 Collinsella sp.
GCCTAGTACACCATACCCATGGCGTCCTGGACCTCGGCCAGGGTCTGCTCGGCGATCTCGTTGGCGCGGCGATTGCCCTCGTGCAGTACGTCTTTGACGTAATTCAGGTCGTTCTCGTAGCGCTGGCGACGCTCACGAATCGGGGCGAAGTACTCGTTGACGGCCTCGGTCACGTACTTCTTGAGCTGGCCGGAGCCGCCCATACCAATCTCCTCGGCAATCTCGACCTCGGAGCGACCGGTGCAGATGGCAGCCGTGGAAAGCAGACCGGACACGCCGGGGCGGTTCTCGGGATCAAACGTGATCATGCGCTCGGAGTCGGTCTGGCTCTTCTTGATGCGCTTGGCCGTCTCCTCGGCGGTCATCGAGATATTGATGGCGTTGCCGTAGCTCTTGCTCATCTTACGACCGTCCAGGCCCGGCAGCAGCGGGGTCTCGGACAGCAGCGCGTCGACCTCAGGGAACACCTTGCCGTAGCGGTTGTTAAAGCGGCGGGCGATGGTGCGGGTGAGCTCGATGTGCGGTAGCTGGTCGCGACCGACGGGCACCACATTGCCCTTGCAGAACAGGATGTCGCAGGCCTGGTGCACCGGATAGGTGAGCAGAAGGCCGGTGAGCTCGTGGCCCGAGGCCTCCATCTCGGCCTTGACCGTGGGGTTGCGCGCCAGCTCGGCCTCGGACACCAGCGACAGGAACGGCAGCATAAGCTGGTTTGCGGCGGGCACGGCGGAGTGCGCGTAGATCATGGTCTTGTCGGGGTCGATGCCGCAGGCAAGGTAGTCCATGACCATGTTGTACACGTTGTCCTGGATATGCTCGGTGGTGTCGCGGTCGGTGATGACCTGGTAGTCGGCGATGAGCACGTTGGTCTTGGCACCCATGTTCTGCAGTTCAACACGGCCCTTGAGGGTGCCGAAGTAATGACCCAGGTGCAGGCGCCCAGTCGGGCGGTCGCCGGTGAGCATGGTGAACTTCTCGGGCGTCTTTGCCAGGCCCTCGCGAATGGCGTTGCTCTTTTGCAGCGCGACTTCGTAGCTGTTCTCGTTTGGCATGATTGCTCCTAACGTATGCGTATTAGTCAAAATGATAACGCGTTATTGAAAGGGGTGGGGCGTAAGTGGGTGAGGTGCCGGTAGGGCGAGGGCTATGCGGCGCTCGCGACGCAGTCGCGAGCAGCCAGCAGCAATGAGTCACTTCCTCGGCAATAAAACCTAGCGCCTGTGGTGGTGCTCATCCTTGCGCTCCTCGGCTGCCTGCTCCTCCTGTTTAAAGGCGGGGTCGTCGGGGGTTACCAGCTCGTCCTCGTGTGTGCGCTTGTTGTAATGGTGGCGCAGGACGGGCTCAAACAGGTGCAGGTGCTTGGCGAAGGCAGCCGAGCCAATGGCGAGCACGACAAAGATGAGCACGCGCGTGGGCACCTCGACCTGATTGATCGTGGCGGCGCCGGCCGAAAGCATGATGCACCAGGCGTAGATGAGCAGCACGGCCTGCTTTTGGTTGTAGCCCTCTTGGATCAGGCGGTGGTGGATGTGGCCCTTGTCGGCCTGTCCGATGCTAATGTGGGCCCGCTTGCGGCGCACGATGGCGCTGAACGTGTCGATGATGGGTACGCCTGCCACGATGAGCGGGATGATGAGTGAGGTGAGCGCGGCGGTGCGGCTCACGTTGAGTAGCGAGATGGATCCCAAAGCGAAGCCCAACAGCAGCGACCCCGAGTCGCCCAAGAAGATGCTCGCGGGGTTGAAGTTGTAATGCAGAAAAGCCACGCACGAGCCAAAGAGCGCGATGGAGAGCGCAGCGGCGTCGATACGGCCCGAAAGCATGGCCATCGTGAACATGGTGAACGATGCGATGCCACAAATGCCCGTGGCCAGACCGTCGAGGCCGTCGATGAGGTTGATGATATTGGTGAACGCCACTAAGTAGATCACGGTGATGGGGTAGGCAAGCCAGCCGAGCATAATCTCGCCAGGGGCAAACGGGTTGACGATGACGCCGATCCGCAGGCCGCCCATGCAGGCGATGAGCGCGGCAAGCACCTGGCCGGCCAATTTTTGCTTGGGCTTGAGCTGGAAGACATCATCGATCGCGCCGGTCGCAAAGATCACGGTAAAGGAGAGTGCCAGCACGGGGTAGCTGATGTGTAGGCGCGGGTGCGGCACCAAAACGGGTGGCCAGCCCAGATACCAGGTGCCCATGATCTGCACAATACAGGCGACGACGAGGCCCAAAAAGACCGCGGTGCCGCCCATGCGCGGGATGGGCTTGGTGTTAATGCGGCGCTTTGAGGGATAGTCGACGGCGTCGAGCTTGATTGCCAGGCGCTTGACCAGGGGTACCGTGAGAAAGGTCGTGACAAAAGCCGCGACCGCCACGCATAAGTACGGTATGAAGCTCGTGGAGGAAGCCATGAATCGAAAACCGCCAAGCGTCGAAGGAAAAGGTCAAAAGATGCCATGCCGCAAAGGGTATAGCTGACCCATGATACCCGACCAAGGGGGGTGTAAGGAATTGCACGGGGCGATAATCACGTGCTTACCAGATATTGGGATGTTAGCGGGGGTTCCGCCAAGTGCCGTTGGGTGTCATACGGGATCTGCGATGGAAATTATTGGCAAAATCGGCAAAAGAAAACCACCCCCCACGTTACGAAAATGAACCCACCTAAAACAGGTGGGTGCCCTCATCGACTGTTCCAGCGTCCTTAACAACGAAGGATACCTGTACTAAGTACGACTGTGTGGGCTCCCTAAATAAACGCGACGGTTCACCCAGTTGCTCCGCGGGGGGCGGAATACCTACATCATAAAGCGGCACTTTGTTGATTCCAGTCTTGACATTACAAAAATCGTGTCGGACGATTACGGCGCCTTGGGGCTCGAGTCGTCTGTGCGGTCCGGGCCTTTACGTTTGAGCTGCTGAATCGTTGTTTTGGAGCATGGTTTTATGCCGACGTCGTTGACCGGACTTTTTTCGCCCGCCTGCCATTTGTGTCCACGCCGTTGCGGCGCGGCACGCGACGAGGGCGCGCACGGCGTATGCGGCGCCGACGACACGCTTAAGGTCGCCCGTGCGGCGCTCCATATGTGGGAGGAGCCGCCCATTTCGGGCGAGGCCGGCTCGGGCACGATTTTCTTTAGCGGCTGTTCGCTCAAATGCGTCTACTGTCAAAACCACGAGATCTCGACGGGCAATTTCGGTCTTGAGATTACGACCGAGCGCTTGGTCGAGATTATGTTGGAGCTGCAGGACCAGGGCGCCAACAATATCAACTTGGTGACTGCGACGCATTATGCTCACCTGCTGCCGGCCGCGATTGCCGCGGCGCGGGCACGCGGGTTGGCCATCCCGATTGTCTACAACACGAGTGGATATGAGCGCGCGAGTGCCGTGGCTGCCCTGGGTGACCTGGTCGATGTGTGGCTCACCGACTTTAAGTATGCTGATGCGGCGCTTGCGCAGTCGCTCTCTCATATAAAGGACTACCCACGTGTGGCTGTGTCAGGCCTGGCGCAAATGGCGCGCGAGATCGAGCGCCGCGGGGGAGAGCTGGTAGACGAGGACGGGCTCATGAAGCGCGGCATGATCGTGCGTCATCTGGTGCTGCCGGGACATGCGGACGATTCGTGCCGCGTTCTGGACCTGGTGTGGCAGACGGTGGGCGATGTGCCGATCTCGGTCATGAACCAGTACACGCCCAATGCGCTCATGCGCGAGCAAGGCGGCGAGTTGGCACGCGCCGTGACGCGCGAGGAGTACGAGCAGGTGCTCGATCATGCCGATGACCTGGGCTTTACGACGATGTTCTGGCAAGAGGGCGGCGCGGTAGACGAGAGCTTTACCCCGGCGTTTGACACCACCGGCGTCCTCACCAGCGCAAAGTAGCGCATTCGCCGATGATTTTTCTGGGACGGGGATTAAAAAATCATTCGGTACATGATGATTTATTAATCCCCGTCCCAGAAAAATCATCGG
>JAIJJM010000277.1 GCA_022728415.1 Collinsella sp.
GGTGACACTGATCTCCACCGTGCCGTCCGGCTTTGTGGTCATCGTCGAAGCGACCGCTGCACCGTTGTCCGCCATCACGCTGACCGTCTGCCCGGCAAGTGCATTCCCGAACGCATCGGTGACCTTCACCCGCAGCGTGTTCGCCGTCGCGCCATCTGCCGCTGAGCCGTCCTTAATGACCACCAGCTCCGCGACCTGCGCCGTGCTAACATCAGCAACAAAGTTCACCGTTTTACTATCGCTGCTTTGATTGACCTTAGCCTCAACAGTGCTGGCATCCGCTACGGTACTGCTCAGATCAACCTCTGCCATGCCATGCGCATCCGTCCTGATATCTGCGCTCTGCCTTGCATTGGCAAATACAGCCGCCCCTTTCGTCACCGTAAAGGTGACGGTCTGATCCGGCAGCACATTGCCAAACTGATCTTCCACCCGGACATTCACCGTATGTCGATCGCTGCCATTCGCCAGCACATCCGGGTTACCCGTTGTCACTTGCATCGCGACAATTTGTGCGCTGGCGGCATCGCCACTAATACTGTAATCATTTGAAGTCAAAGCGCTCGCCCAGCCGGACATCTGTAGCTGTGCTTTTAAACCGGTGCCAGGGAGTAATGCGGTATACGTTGCGGTATAAATTCCTTTTTGATCTTCATTCCAGGCGATGCTTTCCGCTTTTGTATTTGGCAGCTGGATAGCCTGGTTGATAGCGTCTCGTTGCCCCCCGACCAGGTTTTCATAGCTATCCTTGAGTGTTACCGTAACTTTTATCGCGCCGCCCGCGGTGTAGGCCGTTTTGTCGGTAACGATGGAGGAATAAGCCAACACAGCTCCGCTTTCGCGTATGGCATACGCATCAGATTGCTGCGCGCTACTCCATGTCGATAGTTTCAGCGTGGCGTAATGGCGATCGCCAGCAATCTTCGCGGTTCGGGTGGTGGTGTAAACGCCATCAGACTCTTCGCTCCAGTTACCCGTTTCATTTTTATCTGTACCGCTCACCTCGACCACACCGCTACCCGCCAGCAGCGAAGCCATCCCTTTCACCAGGTTTTTCTGCTCATCCATAAGGGTGACGGACACTTTTATCTTGCCACCCGCGGTGTATGACACATCGTCTGTCTTGATGGTGGAGGTCAGCTGAGAGATATCGCCAGTAATAAAGCTCACTTCCACAGACTGACTACTGCCATTGGTCTCGGCCTTGATAAGACTGTTTACCGCCTGGTCACTGGCAAGGTTAACGCTGGCAATCCCGTCTTTATCTGTCGTCACAATACCGCCATTTGGATCGGCAAAAACCGCCGCACCATTCACGACCGTGAAGGTAACATTTTGTCCCTGCAGTAAATTTTGATGCACATCCCTGACCGTCACAGCGACGGTATTGTGATCGCGTCTGGCAACTGCGTTATTCGCGGTGATCTGCATCGCAGCGATTTTGGCGGTATCTTTATCACCCGCAATACTGAACGCATCCGAATGTTTGGTTTGCCAGCCGGGCATCGTCAGCTGGGCCGTTAATTTGTCGCCAATAAGATGGGCCGTATAGCTTGCTTTGTAAATTCCCTCACTTTCTTCCGTCCAGGCACTAACAGCATCAGCCTTCGTGTTGTCTACTTTAACGGCTTGTTTAAGAAGTTCTTTTCGTCCGGTAACCCCGTTGCCGTTATCATCTCTCAGGGTCACTTTAACGACTATCGGCTTACCCGCGACGTAATTATCCTGGTCTGTCTCAATCGTGGAGTCAGCGCGGGATGCTGTATTCGCCACGATAGCAATCAGTGCTGGCGTCTTAGCGATATCATCGCCGTTAAATTGCGGCATCAGCGATAACGCGCCAGACGTCTTCCCGGCGGTAACTATTTGGGTATAGGTTCCGTTACCGTTGTCTTTCCATTCGCTTAAGGCGAAATCCTGCAAACCTTTCACCTGTGTTTTTAACGTCATACCTGGGATTGGCTTGCCGCTGGAATCTCGCGCGGTATAGGTCAGCGTTGAGGTTGATTTTCCATCAGCAAGCAGGATTTGCAGATCGACAGAAAGCGTTGAATCGGCGAGGCTTAATGTGGGTTTTTCCACGACCACCATACTTTCTTCACGCCGGGAGAAATTTCCTTTCGAATCTTCCGCTGTAACCGCTATCGGGTAAGTGTTGTCGGTTTCAGGCATTGCCGTGAATCGGTAGGGAGGAATAGTGACCTGAATATCCTTGCCGTAAACAGCTACTTTTCCGCCCGCTGATTGCAGGGAGGCGGCTTCAATGTCATAACCTTTCAGCGCATATTTGGTTTGTAAGGAAGAAACCAGCGATTTAACCTCACCCGGCTTGCCTTTCAACGGATCGGTCAGCGTCAGCCGCACCAGCTCTTTCTTGCGATATTCGAGGACAATATTGTTATTACGATCGACCAGGTCATAGCGACTGCCCACAAGGCTACGTCGTGCTGCAACTTCAGCCGGATCGAGCTGTTTTTGCAGTGAATGGCCGGGTTGCAACGTCAACTCCATACCAATTCGGGTGTCGTTTTCTCCCTGTTTGCCCTGCCGTTGCTCGGCACTAAAGGAGATCAGGGGAACGGGGGTGTAACTCAAACCTGCGGTAATCGCGTGAGGATCATTTTGTCGCTCGTCTTTACCAAACAGCGCCACTTCATCGCCATAATATTGTTCATAGACCAGCTTGCCGCCCAGCTGCGGCCAGGCCGGTAACCAGCCTTCGGCGCGAAGATCCCAACCGTTCGCCGGACGTGCTTCATAGTCATTGTCCAGTTCCGGTGCACTACGCCAGTTACTAAGGCGCAGATAACCGTTGCCGCTCAGTTTCAGGTAATCGCGCCAGTATTCAACGCCCATCCCGGTTCGGGTGTGATAGCGGGTCAGGTCATGATCGATAAACATATTGACGCCAGACATCCAGCTCGGGGTGAAGTAACGCCAGCCGATACCGTGGTTGGTTTGAGTGCGATCATCCGTACGGTGAAGTGTGTGCTGGCTGAAGACCAGGTTATCCGGCGTTTCGTACCAGGGATGGAGAAATTCAAATGAAGAGCTTTTAAGGCTGAAATCTTCATCCACACCAAGAGATACCCGGGCAGTTCCCCAACGACTGAGCCAGTCCGTTGCCTGCGCAGATGCAGAAGAAGCCACCCAGCCACGCGCCATACTTGCAGCCTGTTCGCTGTCCATATCGCGCGCTAAAAGTGTTCCGCTTTGCTGCGCCACTTCCGCGACCTGCATTTGCGGATCTTTGCCGTCGCGCTCCATCTGCATTGCTTTCAGGTTGCGCGCTTCAGGGCTGTTGCTGTTAATGAGGGGCACATCTATTTCATCGCCCTGACGCACATTGTCAAAGCCCCGCGCAAAGGTACGGAACTGATTCAGGCGACGTAATTCATCAACGGTGATACCAAAGCGTGCCGCGACCGTTGGTGGCGATTCCAACGCACCCAGGGTATATGGAATAGTTTTAACGTTCGGCAGGATCAGTGACGCGGCAGTATCCGAATGCGCAGGATTAATATGCGTAGGGGCAGCAGCCATAACAGGGAAAATAGTTTGTGTTATTAGGCAAATACCGGCGGTCAGACGACGTAAACGATCCCCCAATCCACATATGGTGTTATCGCCCCGACGATCGCCGTTCCCATGCGCTTTCCCTGCCATTTGTCATCCCTGTCGCTATGCGTTCAGATTAAATGACCTTTCTTTAACATGAGAGAAAATGATGATTCATGATTAGCAAATGATGAATACAGGCGGAATAATGGAAATAACAACAAGATAAGAACAATACCTGATCAAGGATTATCAGGAGGAAGAACAGGAGAGCTTCCCGCCAGAGCAGTAACCCCTCCTGTAAATACGTTACTTCATTTTCACCTTTGCGGTGACCAATAACGCCGTCAGCAACATCAATGTGCCGGACAACATCAACGGCGAAGTCAGACCAATATTATCCAGCGCATAACC
>JAIJJM010000278.1 GCA_022728415.1 Collinsella sp.
CTGCAAGCAAGAAATTCCACGGGACGATCTTGTTGGCGAGGTCTTCCATGTGCGACTGGCCCTCGGACTTGAGCGAGTCGGCCGTCTGCACGAGCGAGACGATTGAGCGCAGTTTGGTTTGCGCCGTATTGGCGCGCACGCGCACCAAGATGCCGCCGTCTTCCACGACGGTACCGGCGAACACGTCGTCGCCCACGCTGCGCTCGACGGCCAGCGGCTCGCCGGTCAGGGTCGCCTGGTTGACCATAGCGCTCCCCTGCTCGACAACACCGTCGATGCAAATGGACATGCCAGTGCGCACGGCGACCAGATCGCCGGGCTCAAGCTCGGTGGCGGCAACGCTCACCTCGGTGTCACCGACCACTTTTTGCGCCTTATCGGGCACGTCGAGCAGCGAGTTGATGAGCTCGTTTTCGCTCATGGCGCGGGTGTAGTCCTCGAGCAGCTCGCCCACGTTGAGCAGGAACATCGTCTGGCCCGCGGTGTCGAAATCGCGTTTGACGAACGAAATGCCGATAGCCGAAGCGTCGAGTACGGGAACAGTCAGGCGCGGCTGCGCGAGCTCACGGAGGGCGGCGCGCAAAAAGGTCATGTAACCGGCCACGACAAAGATGGCACGCAGCGGCGTAGGCAGGAACCAGCGGCGCGCGTAGTGGGCGCCGATAAGTGTGGCAAGATCCATAACGAGTTTGTGCCTGCGCGGCTCGAGTTGCATCACGTAACCCGACTTGGCATCGGCGATAGCTTGAGCATCGAGTGCACCCAGGGCATCGAGAACGGCCGTGCGACGCTGCTCGTCATATTCGAGCGCCATCTGGCCGATGCGGCCGTAGACACACACCTTGTGCACGCCGTCGATGTCGCCGCTGAGCTTAAGAAGTGCATCGAGATCGCTCTCTGGCACAGGACCCGCCAATTGAAGACGGGTCCTGCCGGGGATCTCGCTAATAATCGAGAATCTCATAGTTTGTGCCTGGAGCGCTACTCGGCTGCCTTGTCCGCAGCGGCCTCGCTCTGGGTGATGTAGGCAGCCTCGGCAACCATGTCATCGACATTGGCCTTGGCCTGCTCGACCATGTCCTGGTAGCAATTCTTGACGCGCATACCGCACGCGATGCCCTGCACGCAGGCGTTCTTTACCGGAGCGCTAGTGAGCAGCTTGATGCCGGCCGTACCAAGCAGAAAACCGCCACCGACAAGCAGGGTGTTAAACGTCGACTTCTTCATGTTGCTTCTCCCTTTTGCCGCACAAGCGCGGCATGGTGCCTTAGCACCCGAGTTCATTAGTTTGCTCGAGCACGCTTTTGAGACTAGTTTAGTATAACTATTGGGGTCAACAACGGCTAACTTTTTGGAAAATATACGATCTAGACCGCCCGGTACTCGGCGGTTCACCCACCACGACGCAAATCCGCACCCACCATGGGAATCCGCCCCCGCCCTTGCGAATCAAAGGTGAATACTTTTTTGCGAAGTGAACGAGCAAAATTGGACTCCCGAAGCATCCGCATTTTTCGCCAGCAAAACCGCAGGAAAAACTCGACAAAATCACAGGAAACAAAGTCCCAAAAGTGTCGATGCTTTAGGGGTCCAAATAAGGTCGTCCACTTCTGGGGAAACCATTCACCTTCGATTTCCACAGCCTCGAATATATGACAAGGGGACGACCTCTTTACCTCTTTCCTACAGCTGCCAGGCAGCCGCTTCCTTTTGCAGCGCAACCATGCGGGCGAATTCTCCACCTGCCGCCTTGAGCTGCGCCGGAGCGCCCTGCTCGGCAACCACACCATCCTTGAGCACAACGATTTTGTCGGCATTTTCCACCGTACGCATACGGTGGGCAATAACGATAACCGTCTTACCTGCAAGCAGACGGGAGAGCGCCTGCTGAACTACGGTCTCGTTCTCCACATCCAGGCTCGCTGTCGCCTCGTCCAACAGCACGATGGGCGCGTCTTTGAGCAGCGCACGGGCGATGGAGATGCGCTGGCGCTCTCCGCCGGACAGCCTGGAGCCGTTCTCGCCGATCATGGTGTCATAGCCCTGCGGCATACGGCTCACAAACTCGTCGCAGTTGGCGGCACGCGCGGCAGCAAGCACTTCCTCATCGGTGGCGCCACGACGCCCGAGGCGGATGTTTCCCATCACCGTGTCGTCAAAGAGCAGCACGTCTTGGAACACAATGGCGTAGTCGCGCAGCAGCACCTCGGGATCAACGCTCGCAACATCCACGCCACCCACGGTGACCGTGCCTTCGGTGGCATCCCAAAAGCGCGCGGCCAGGCGGCTCACCGTAGACTTACCGGAACCCGAAGGACCGACCAGCGCCGTAACTTCGCCTTCCTTGGCGGTAAAGCTCACATCGGTAAGAACTTTCTCGCCGGCGCGGCCGTCCTCGCCCGCACCATAGCCAAATGCCACGTGATCGAACACCACATCGTGGCCCACGGGCTCAAATTTCTCGCTGCCCCGCGCCACAGGCTCTTCCATGATGGAACGCATGCGCTTGGCAGACGACTCGGCGACAAACAGCTCCGACACGAGCATAAGGGCCTGATCAAACGGCGCGTAGATACGGCTCACCATAAGCAGGAAGGCAAACATCACCAAAAAGTCGACCTGCCCGGAGGCGACCATCGTGGCGCCCGTGACCAGCGTGGTGGCAATGCCCAGACGCAGAATGGAGAAGGCGGAGTTGACCAGAAGCCCGTTGACGAGCTCGCCCTTGGTGGTCTCGCGCTCCTCGGCATCGATCACGGCGTTGAGCCCCTCAAGATAATGGGCCTCCTGGTTGGTGGCGCGGATTTCGCGCACGCAGTCGAGCGTCTCCTGGATCGCCTCGGTGACCTTGACCTTCTCGGCGCGCACGCGGTCGAACACCGGGGTCATGGGGCCGCGCGTTAGATACAGCACGGCAAAGGCCACGGGAATGCTCCAAAACGCCGCGACCGCCAGCTGCCAGCAAAAGAACAGCGATGACGCGAACACAATGGCGCTTGCGATGATGGCGCCCCAAAGTTCTCCCAGCACATGGCTGTAGGCGTGCTCCATAGTCTGAACGTCACCCATGATGGTCTCGGTTAAATCGGCCAGGTCACGACGACCGAAAAACGACAGCGGCAGTTTGCGCAAGCGCTCGGCGATCTCCATACGCTGCTTGCCGCACTCCTCGTAAAAGATGCAGTAGGTGTAGTAATACTGCTGCCAGTTAGAGGCAAAGAGCAACACGAAAAAGACCAGGAGGCCGCCCACGATCGGCAGGGCATCCGGCAGGTCAGCCCCGCTGGCGAGATGCTCGACAAAGCCGGCCATAACCAGGAATAAAAAGCCCATGCCGGCCATGGTAATAAGATTGGTGAGCGCGGTCCAGAAGACACCGCGTTTTACGCCGGCGATGCCTTTATCGGATAGGAAATACTTCTTTTGGAATGAGGCGAACATTTAGGCCTCGCCTCCCTTCGCGACGGCGGCATCCGCGGTCGTAGCAGTAATCTTCCAACTCGCGGCCTGCTCGTACTCGGC
Organism: Collinsella sp.; assembly: GCA_022728415.1. The sequence continues at coordinate 3,523 of JAIJJM010000278.1, forward strand.
CCACATCTTGGCATATAGACCCTCTTGGGACAGCAGTTCAGCATGGGTACCCGACTCCTGCACGCTGCCCTGGTTGAGCACCACGATTTGGTCTGCGCCCACTACAGTCGAGAGTCGGTGCGCAATCATAATGACCGTGCGCCCCGCCGCCAGCTTGCTAAAGGCGCGCTGGATGAGCGCCTCGTTCTCGGGGTCGGCAAACGCCGTGGCCTCATCGAGCACGACGATAGGCGCGTCTTTAAGGATCGCGCGGGCGAGTGCCACGCGCTGGACCTCGCCGCCCGAAAGATATGCTCCGCCGGCGCCGAGCATGGTGTTGATGCCCTGTGGGAGCTTGGCCACAATATCGTCGCACTGAGCTGCGGAGAGAGCCGCACGTACTTCGTCATCAGTGGCCGTAGGCTTGGAGGCGCGCACGTTATCGGCAAGTGT
>JAIJJM010000279.1 GCA_022728415.1 Collinsella sp.
CTGTCAGCTTTGATATCTCAGACGTCCTGACCCGAGGCGAAACCGAGGTGGTGCGGATAACGGTCCGGCCCTTTGCCATCAGGCAGCGCGACGGCGTCTCGTATCTGCTGGGAACGGTCTACGACACCCGAGGCGTCGACGACACCCTGCGCACCGTTGAGGTCAGCCGCATGAGAAACGTCAGCACGCGTTTGCTCGATGGCAAGAAACTCTTTGCCGCGCTAGACGATGAAGACAGCCCCGCGCCCGCAGCATAAGCCCCGTTACCGTCCGTCGTTCCTCAGCACCGCCCATCCGGTTCAGTATTAAAAACACGCCAGAATGTTGTAAAAATGGGCATCGGCGTTACTATAGTCCCACTTGCACTTTTTCCTAGTGCAGTATTTCCAGCCATTTTTATACTGGGGGTAATGATATGAAGGACATCACCATCAGCCGCAGGAGCCTTCTTGTCTCCGCTGGCCTGCTCGCGCTCGCTCCGCTCGCCGGATGCGGTGGCAACTCTGGTTCCGGCTCCGCTGCCGCCGGTTCCGACTACACCATCGGCGTTCTGCAGCTTACCGAGCACTCCGCGCTCGATGCCGCCAACGACGGCTTCGTCAAGGCCATCAAGAAGAGCGGTCTCAAGGTCAAGATCGACCAGAAGAACGCCCAGAACGACCAGTCCACGTGTAAGTCCATTGCCGACAAGTTCGTAGGCGACGGCGTCGACCTGATCTATGCCATTGCTACGCCCGCCGCGCAGGCTGCCGCCGGCGCCACCGCTGATATCCCCATCGTTGGCTGCGCCATCACCGACTACGCCGCTTCTGGCCTGGTCCAGGACAACGATAAGCCCGGCACCAACGTCACGGGCGCTTCCGACCTCACCCCGGTCGCCGAGCAGCTCGAGATGATGCAGAAGGTCCTGCCCGACGTTAAGAAGGTCGGCCTGCTCTACTGCACCGCCGAGTCCAACTCCGACGTCCAGATCAAGGCCGCCAAGAAAGAGCTCGACAAGCTGGGCCTCAAGTACACTGACTTCACCGTCTCGAGCTCCAACGAGATTCAGTCCGTCGTCGAGTCTGCCGTGGGCAAGGTCGACGCGCTGTACTCCCCCACCGACAACACCATCGCCGCGGGTGCCTCGCAGGTCGGCCAGATCTGCAAGGAGAACAAGCTCCCCTTCGTGACTGGCGAGGAGGGCATGTGCAAGGCCGGCGGTCTGTTCACCCTCTCCATCAACTACGAGGACCTGGGCTACGCCGCGGGCGAGATGGCCGTCAAGATCTTAAAGGGCGAGGCCAAGCCCGAGGATATGCCTATCAAACACCTCTCGAGCAAGGACCTGGTCGTCGTCAAGAACGATGAGATGGCCGAGGCCCTGGGCATCGACCTCTCCGCTCTGGACGCGTAGCGTCATGCGTGGCAATGCATCTAGAGCCCGTGCTCACACTTTAGCCGCGTTATTCAATATCTGAGCCACAGGGGCGGACGCTGTAGACCGGCGTCCGCCCTGCTTGTTTCAGGTAAAACAAAACGTCCGTCCGCAACTCTTTTATGCAGCGTTATCGCTATTATGGAAAATCACGTGTCCACCCTATCCTAGGAGGTATGAAGCATGCTCATTGCATTGCAGGGCGCCGTTTCGCAGGGCGTCCTCTGGGGCATCATGGTGCTCGGCGTGTTTATCACGTTCCGCCTGCTCGACATCCCCGATATGACCTGCGACGGCAGCTTTGCCCTCGGCGGCTGTGTTTGCGCCGTGCTCATCGTCAACAATAACGTCGACCCCCTGCTCGCCGTACTGGCCGGCATGTGCGCCGGTGCCATCGCCGGCGCCGTCACGGGCATTCTGACCACCGTCTTTGAGATTCCCGCAATCCTCGCCGGAATCCTTACGCAGATCAGCCTGTGGTCCATCAACCTGCGCATCATGGGCAAGTCCAACACACCCATCCTTGCCAAGGGCACCGTGTTCTCGGCCGTCAGCAATATGACCGGTCTGCCGCAGTCCACCGTTGCCATCATCCTGGGCATCGTGTTGGCCGTGGCCATCGTCGCCATCCTGTATTGGTTCTTTGGCACCGAGATCGGCTCAGCGCTGCGTGCCACCGGCAACAACGAGTACATGATCCGCGCCCTGGGCATTAACACCAACACCACCAAGATGATCGCCCTCGTGCTCTCCAACGCCCTCATCGGCCTTTCGGGTGCGCTTATCTGCCAGAGCCAAAAGTATGCCGACATTGGCATGGGCACCGGCGCCATCGTTATCGGCCTTGCCGCCATCGTCATCGGCGAGGTGCTCGGTCGCCTGCTGCCCGGCGGACTCACGCAGTTTAGCGTCCGTCTTGCTTCCGCCGTCTTTGGCTCCGTGGTGTACTTCCTCATCCGCGCCATCGTGCTGCAGCTGGGCATGGACGCCAACGACATGAAGCTGCTTTCTGCCGTGATCGTTGCCGTGGCCCTGTGCGTACCCGTGGTTTGGGAGCGCTACAAGCTCCGCAGCTCCTACACGAGGGGAGATGAGGCAGATGCTTAAGCTCTCGCACGTCAAAAAAACCTTTAATAAGGGCACCGTCACCGAGAAGCGCGCACTCACCGGCGTCGACCTCACCCTTAACGACGGCGACTTTGTGACCGTGATCGGCGGCAACGGCGCCGGCAAGTCCACGCTGCTCAACATGATTGCCGGCGTGTATCCGCTCGATTCGGGCGTTATTGAGCTCGACGGCAACGATATCTCACGTCTGAGCGAGTCGCAGCGCGCCAAGTACCTGGGCCGTGTGTTCCAGGACCCCATGCGCGGCACCGCGGCCGACATGCAGATTGCCGAGAACCTAGCCCTCGCCAAGCGTCGCGGTCAGCGGCGCGGTCTTTCGTGGGGCGTCACCAAAGCCGAGAAGGACGAGTACGTTGAGCTGCTCAAGCGTCTGGACCTCGGTCTGGATACGCGCCTCAACGCCAAGGTCGGCCTGCTCTCGGGCGGCCAGCGCCAGGCACTCACCCTGCTGATGGCCACGCTCACCAAGCCACGCCTGCTGCTGCTCGACGAGCACACCGCGGCCCTCGACCCCAAGACAGCATCGAAGGTGCTCAATCTGACCGAGGAAATCGTCGACGAGAACCACCTGACCACGCTCATGGTCACGCACAATATGAACGACGCCATCCGTCTGGGTAATCGCCTGATCATGATGCACGAAGGCCACGTAATCTACGACGTAGCAGGCGACGAGAAGAAGTCGCTCACCGTGGCCGACCTGCTGCAGAAGTTCGAGGAGGTCTCGGGTGGCGAGCTCGCCAACGACCGCATGCTGCTGAGCTAAACCTACCAAAAAGGGACAGGTTTATTTTGGCAGGTTTTATCTGGGCAAACGTCAAAACCGCCGCAAAGGGACAGGCACCTTTGCGGCGGTTTTCGCATATTATGTCGATAATCCAGCGTCAGCAGGGACCACTGGTTAAGAACTAAGAAAACTGCCATGAGAAGATCTCTTCCCCGTCTTGCCTTGACCGCCGCACTCCTTGCCGGCGTGCTCGCCGGCGCCCCAGCCTACGCCGCTGCGGCCACCCCATCTCAAGTTACCGGCCCGTCCGAATGTGATCGGATGGGCTTCTTAGTGGGTATCATGGTTTGACGATCATGAGGAGGTTTCCCTACATGGAATTGTTTGAGCCAATTCTCCATTTCTTTGCACAACGATGGGTCCACAACATCATCTGGGCAGGTATTTTGGCCATCGGTACCGCCGTTGCCGCCAAGGTCGCGTCCAAGACCCTGCGCCACTTGCTTAACCGCGACGATAACCCACTCCCTTCATCGAGCATCTTCATCAACATCGCGCGCGCCGTCATCTGGATGATCGGCGGCAGCTTTATCCTCGACAACTGCTTTGGCATTAACGCAAACGCCCTCGTCGCCGCTCTCGGCGTCGGCGGCATCGCC
>JAIJJM010000280.1 GCA_022728415.1 Collinsella sp.
GGGTTCCGAGAAGGTCAACAACGAGTCCCAGCCGACCAACGAGCCGTACATCTGCGGCTACGTTCCGCCGGTCGTCAAGAGGGTCGTCGCCGAAGGCAGCCAGGGCGGCGCGAACAACGATGCGAACGACAAGGTCGTGTATCCGGGCCAGAAGGTCGAATACAGGCTCACTACCCGGCCTCAAATCCCGTCGGACCTCGCGTACCGCATCGTGTCCATCCGCGACACCGACACGTACGACCGGTACCTCGAACCCGACCAGCAGACCCTGGAGGTCACCGACCTCGCCACCGGCGACCAGCTGACCACCAGTGATCCGCAGATGGGCGTCGAAGGCGACTACACCGTCGCCTGGGACAACGCCAACCACCAGTTCACCATCACGTACTCCGACAAGTACGTGGCCGAACACTGGCGGGCCGGCTCCCACCCGCAGGTCCAGGTCCGTTTCGAAGGCACCGTCGCGAAGGACGCGCCGACCGACCGCAGGGTGGACAACCAGTGGATGCTCACCCTGAACAATTCGATCACCCCGTCCAACATCGTCGACAACCTACCCCCGAAGCATGATCCCTCCAAGAAGGACAACCAGTCCAAGGAGCAGGGCGACCCGTCCGTCAGCATCGACGGGAAGACCATGCTGCTGGGCGACACCGGCAACTACGTCGTCACCCTCGACCTGAAGCAGACCAACAACGCGTACCGCGTGTGGAAGGCCGGCATCACCGATGATTTCGACGACGAGCATCTCGCCATCGACGGAACCAAGATCGAAGTACTCGACTCCAAGGGCCAGGACGTGACCGGCAAGTTCAACATCCAGATCAAGGACGGCGTCGCGTACGTGTACGCGAAGACCGTGGACACGTGGATTCCGAAGAAGGGCGTCACCGTGAAGGGCGATCCCCAGCCGACGGACCTCGCCGCCTACGCGTCCTCGTCCAAGCATGATCCGCTTTCCGATCCGAGCATCGACCAGAACCTCCTCGGCCAGGAATACCGGATCGTCATGCCGTACAAGGTCGTCAAGGTCGAGGACGGCTACACGGTGAGGAACAAGGCCATCCAGGTCACCAACGACCTGACCCGGGAAACCAACGAGGTGTCCAACCCGCTCAAGGAAATCAACCCCGCCAAGGACGTGACCGTCAAGGTCGGCGGCGAAAGCATCGACGGCAGGAGCGTGTACAAGGACCGCACGTTCCTCTACCTGTTCGACAGCTCCATCATCCCGGCCGGCCGCGCCTACCCGCGGGTCGACCAGTGGAGGATCGTGGACCCGCTGAACACCGAGTACGACCAGTACACGGGCCAGTGGGCCGTGTACGCGAGCCGTGACCTGTACAGGGACGGCAAGGTGATCGCCGCGAAGGGCGACAAGCTCGCCGGCAGCGGCTTCGACTCCTCGAGGTTCGGCGGCGACCTGTTCGACGCCGCGGCCGACGCCAACGGCGTGGTCACCGTCGAAGCGACCGAAGCGTACCGTACCCTCGTGTCCGCGGACAATAGCCACGAGAACGGCTGGCGCGCGTACATCCAATGCAAGCGCCTGAAGGTCTCCGACCGCGTCGAAAACCGGTTCACCGAATACTTCAACGACAAGGAGTTCGAATCCAACATCGTGTGGACCCGCACTCCGGACATGACCCCGTCGATCCACATCGAGAAGTACGACGTGGCCTCCGGCGAACAGGACGGCGACCGCGACGACGTGAAGGACGCGTTGAAGATGGCCGGCGACAGCCAGCAGATCGCGTTCAAGATCACCAACACGTCCAAGACGGACTCCTCGACCGGTGAGGGCGCCTGGTATCTCGCCAAGGACCTCAAGATGGTCGACAGGACCATCGCGGGCGAGGGCGACGTCACGGACCTGAAGTATCCGGACAACTGGGACACCCTCGTGCTCAAGCCCGGCGAATCCACCATCATCACCGGCACCCTCAAGGGCGTCGAGCAGGGCGGCAAGCACACCGACCGTGTCAAGGTCACCGGCACGCCGCTCGTCGAATGCCCCGTCACCGACCAGTTCGGCGGCCAGCAGTCCACCGACGGCGACCAGACCGGCGACACGAAGGTCGACGGCGACGCGTCCGACACGACCGGCCTCAAGCAGGTCAAGGTCGGCGACAGGACCCTGTGCGAGGACACCACCGTGGAATCCAACACGGACGACTGGAACGGATACCGTGCCAAGCCGTTGGCCTCCACCGGCACGGCCGTGCTCGGCCTTGCCGGCGGCGCCCTGGCGGTGCTGCTCGCCGGCGGCTCCCTGCTCGTGTTCCGCAAGCGCCACCGCGCACAGGGTTCCGGCCGCCACACGGCCGCGAACGCGGGCAAGTGACCCCGAGGCGTTCCGGCCTCGTCGTCCGATGGCGGCCGGAACGCCCTCCATTGACTTCACATGCCCGAATGAACCACAGACTTCGTCCTCCCCGACGAATCACCGTCACCCGACCGGAGACGGTCGGACGGCGTGAGCCGGGAAGGACGAAAACCGGGGGACGGGTCCCGGGAACTCTCCTGCAAACCGTACTTGGGACCCATCCTCCACACCATTAAAACAGCCGTATTCATACTTCCCTCCACTTGTTACGGCCATCCTCGAAAGGAACCGAAAAGCGATGAAACCCGGTCTGAGAAAGGTCGCCGCGCTCATACTCGTGTCCGCGACGCTGTTCGGCTCAGGCGCGTCGGTCGTGTCCGCCGCGTATGCGGACGATACGACCATGGGCACGTCCACGCGAATCCAAGCCGAACCCGACGTGAAGACGACCACAGGCGGCGACGAGGCCGCGACGAAACCCGACACCGGTTCCGGCGACGAGGCCGGAACCGGGGCGGACGAACAATCCGACACCGGTGCGCCCGCGCAATCCGCTCCGCAGGCGGACGCGGGTCAGGCCGCGCCGGACGTGACCATCCACGACATGCTCGACACGGACAGCGCCGCCGTGAGCAGACTCAGACTCACCGACCGCATCACCGGCACCGCGCCGTTCGACAAGGACAACGAACGCGGCGACGACAAGGACGAAACCAACGACATCGTCCGCTCCTACGATACGGTGACCTACGATTACGAGTACACGCTCACCCCCGACTCGACCATGGACTACTATCGGCGCACGCGCGTCGGCTTCCGGTTCGAACTGCCCTACCCGCAGGACAAGGTCACGTTCGACGCGGAGAAGATGGGCTGGGTGGACCATACGCCCGGCTACGAGCCGAAACTCACCACGGAAACCATCAACGGGACCGTCACGCAGGTGTACACCTGCTACCGTCTGTTGGAGCCGACCAGCCAGTCGCCGACCGTGAACCCCGGCACCGGTTCCATCGGCCTGTCGGTCGCCGTCAAGGGCGCGCCCCACGGCTACCGGTTCCATCCGACCGTCAAGGCGTGGACCGCATGGGACGCCTCGAACCCGACGAACACGGGCACGCACAAACGGGCCGAGGACACGCCGAAGGATGTGACCGTCAGCGCGAAACTCAACCTGAACGTGAGTCTGAAGACCTACACTGTGGGGGGCGGGGTCTATGATTTCGGCACGGGCGACGCGTCCGCGCCCAACAAGACCCAAGGCAAGGTGTCGGGCCGTCAGCTCCACGTCGGGGCGATGGTGTCGATGCGTTGGCCTGACCGTTCCAAGGGGTTGAAGGGCATCGAGGCTCCGAGGGGGAGAATCTCGTACAAGCTTCACGTTAAGAACGTGTTCCGTGATGACGACGCCGATCATACGAAGCACGCGGGCGAGAGGAAATGGCAACCCCTGCTTTGGGACAGGCTCCACGACGGCTATAGTTCATCTCATGTTAGAGCGGTGGACTCCTTCGACCACAGTATGTGGTGGTTCCCGTTTTCCACCACAGCCGGTGCCGTCAACGAGAACAGCGTGCTGGACGGCGACGTCTCCTATGA
>JAIJJM010000281.1 GCA_022728415.1 Collinsella sp.
TATGAGTTATCGGCATGATTATCCGTTTCTGCAGGGTTTTTAATCGGACGATTAGTGGGTGAAATGAGGGGTTATTTGGGGGTTACCGGTAAATTGCGGACAGAAAAAAACCCCGACGGTGGCGGGGAAGCACGTTGCTGACAAATTACCATTCATGTTGCCGGATGCGGCGTAAACGCCTTATCCGGCCTACAAAAATGTGCAAATTCAATAAATTGCAGTTCACCTTGTAGGCCTGATAAGCGCAGCGCATCAGGCAATTTGGCGTTGCCGTCAGTCTCAGTTAATCAGGTTACGACGATTAACCCTGCAGCAGAGACAGAACCTGCTGCGGTACCTGGTTAGCTTTTGCCAGCACGGAGTTACCGGCCTGCTGGATGATCTGCGCTTTCGACATGTTGGACACTTCGGTCGCATAGTCGGCGTCCTGAATACGGGACTGCGCTTCGGACAGGTTGGTAGTGGTGTTGTTCAGGTTGGTGACCGCGGAATCCAGACGGTTCTGGATAGCACCCAGGGAAGAACGGAATTTGTCGATGGAGCTGATTGCGTCGTCCAGGGCAGCAAGCGGGTTGGTCGTTGCAGAACCAGCACTGGTAGTCTCAGTAGTGATTTTACCCGCGGAGTTCACATTTACAGCAGTGCCAATTGCTGGAGCATAATCTTTATTGGTATCAGTCGCTGAAGCATACCCGGCAACAGTCACAGAGCCGTTATCCTTGTTAACGCTGTAAGAGACTGTATAGTCGGCAACGTTAGTGATACCACCTTTATCATCCACATAAGACTTCGCAGCATCACTGGATTCACCCGCGGTAAACCCAATAGTTTTGCTCAGTACACCGGAATTAAAGGTAATTGAAGATGTCGCGGCAGCCGCTTTGGTTTCGCTCAATACTACATCTTTACTCACTGTAGCCTGATAAGTAATCCCACCAGGGATTAACGGAGCTACTGGAGTGGTTGTCGCAGGAGTTGCTTTTGCGATGGTATATTCTGTGCCATTGAATGTCAGAGAGGCACCGTCACTACCTTCGCTCGCTGCTTTGAGCAGCGCTTTCATATCAGCTTTAGCTGCGCTACCAGCGTTGTTAGTCGTCAAGTTGCCTGCATCGTCTACGTATGCCTGGCTTCCACCGATGGTGATATTACCTGCTGAATCCGTTTCGAAAGAAACAGTACCATCTTTTGTGGTGTAAGAACCATTAACAGATTTACCCACATCAGCATGAAGGGTGGCAGCTAACGCATCACGTTTTGAAGCTGAATCAGCAGCCTGCGCCGCGGCGTCTACACCCGTACCAGCAGTAGATTTAGTGGTAGTAAAATCACCAGATTTAGCGTTGTAAGTATAATCTACGCCGCCAACTGTGACTTTATCGCCATTCCCTAATTTATCGAATGCAGCATCGGTAGTTAACAAGGTATTTTCGGTTTTCAGATCATAAAGACCTGTCGTGGTGTTTAACTTCGCGCCAGCAGAAGTTAAATCACTTACCGTTGCAGCTTTGTTGGTAATAGTACCTTTACCATTTACGTTAAAGCCATTCAGACCCAGAGTATCAGAATCGATTTTTTTCAGGTCGATCGTGATGGTTTCGCCGTCATTCGCACCAACCTGAATTTTCATTGAACCGTCTTTCGCCAGCACGTTCACGCCGTTGAACTGGGTCTGGCCGGATACGCGGTCAATTTCATCAAGACGAGATTTGATTTCGTCCTGGATGGAGTCCAGGTCAGAATCGGAGTTAGTCCCTGTAGTGGCCTGAACCGTCAGTTCACGAATACGCTGTAAGTTGTTGTTGATTTCGGACAGCGCGCCTTCGGTGGTCTGCGCAACAGAAATACCGTCGTTGGCGTTACGTGCAGCCTGAGTCAGGCCTTTAATGTTAGAAGTAAAACGGTTAGCAATCGCCTGACCTGCGGCGTCATCCTTCGCGCTGTTAATACGCAAGCCAGAAGACAGACGCTCGATAGAACTCGACAGCGCAGACTGGTTCTTGTTGATATTATTTTGAGTGATCAGCGAGAGGCTGTTGGTATTAATGACTTGTGCCATGATTCGTTATCCTATATTGCAAGTCGTTGATTACGTATTGGGTTTCCACCCGTCGGCTCAATCGCCGTCACCCCTGTTATCGTCTGTCGTAAAACAACCTTTAGAATTTTTTTCACAAACAGCCATTTTTTGTTAGTCGCCGAAATACTCTTTTCTCTGCCCCTTATTCCCGCTATTAAAAAAAACAATTAAACGTAAACTTTGCGCAATTCAGGCCGATAACCCCGGTATTCGTTTTACGTGTCGAAAGATAAAAGGAAATCGCATGGCAAGTATTTCATCGCTGGGAGTCGGGTCAGGTCTGGATTTAAGTTCAATCCTTGATAGCCTCACCGCCGCGCAAAAAGCGACGCTAACCCCCATTTCAAATCAGCAATCGTCGTTTACCGCTAAACTTAGCGCCTACGGTACGCTGAAAAGCGCGCTGACGACTTTCCAGACCGCCAATACTGCATTGTCTAAAGCCGATCTTTTTTCCGCCACCAGCACTACCAGCAGCACCACCGCATTCAGTGCCACCACTGCGGGTAACGCCATCGCCGGGAAATACACCATCAGTGTCACCCATCTGGCGCAGGCGCAAACCCTGACCACGCGCACCACCAGAGACGATACGAAAACGGCGATCGCCACCAGCGACAGTAAACTCACCATTCAACAAGGCGGCGACAAAGATCCGATTACCATTGATATCAGCGCGGCTAACTCATCGTTAAGCGGGATCCGTGATGCCATCAACAACGCAAAAGCGGGCGTAAGTGCGAGCATCATTAACGTGGGTAACGGTGAATATCGTCTGTCAGTCACATCAAATGACACCGGCCTTGATAATGCGATGACACTCTCGGTCAGCGGTGATGATGCGCTACAAAGTTTTATGGGCTATGACGCCAGTGCCAGCAGCAACGGTATGGAGGTCTCGGTCGCCGCCCAGAATGCGCAGCTGACGGTCAACAACGTCGCCATCGAGAACAGCAGCAACACTATCAGCGACGCGCTGGAAAACATCACCCTGAACCTGAACGATGTCACCACGGGCAACCAGACGCTAACCATCACTCAGGACACCTCCAAAGCGCAAACGGCGATTAAAGACTGGGTGAATGCCTACAACTCGCTAATAGATACCTTCAGCAGCCTGACCAAATACACCGCCGTAGATGCGGGAGCTGATAGCCAGAGTTCTAGCAATGGCGCACTGCTCGGCGACTCCACGCTGCGGACGATTCAGACGCAGTTGAAGTCGATGCTGAGTAATACCGTTAGTTCTTCCAACTATAAAACGTTGGCGCAGATTGGTATCACGACCGATCCCAGCGATGGCAAACTGGAACTGGATGCCGACAAACTCACCGCTGCACTGAAAAAAGATGCCAGCGGCGTAGGTGCATTGATTGTTGGCGATGGTAAAAAAACCGGCATCACGACCACCATCGGCAGCAACCTGACCAGTTGGCTTTCGACAACAGGCATTATTAAAGCCGCTACCGATGGCGTTAGTAAGACCCTGAATAAATTAACTAAAGACTACAACGCCGCCAGCGATCGCATTGATGCGCAGGTCGCGCGCTATAAAGAACAATTTACCCAACTGGACGTTTTAATGACCTCGTTGAACAGCACCAGCAGCTACTTAACGCAGCAGTTCGAAAACAACAGTAATTCCAAGTAATCAATATTCATCGGGAGACAGGTCATGTACGCGGCAAAAGGCACCCAGGCCTATGCACAAATTGGCGTCGAAAGCGCCGTAATGAGCGCCAGCCAGCAGCAGCTGGTCACCATGCTATTTGATGGAGTGCTGAGCGCACTGGTTAGAGCGCGCCTGTTTATGCAGGACAACAATCAGCAAGGCAAAGGC
>JAIJJM010000282.1 GCA_022728415.1 Collinsella sp.
TCCATGCGCTTGGCCACGTAGCCGGGGTGATAGAGCTCGTTGACCTGACCGGTGGCAAGGCCGATCTGGTTGCCGTAGCTGGAGTAGCCGGCGGCGGCAGTGGTCACGAGCTTGCGCTGCGGCAGCTTGCCCTCGAGCGTCTCGGAAACCGGGACGGTGGGGTCGCCGGCACCGGTGACGCGCATGGCCTGATACACATAGCTGCGGCCCGAGAGCGGGTCACGGATGGCGCCGCCCACGCAGGTGGCGGCACCGCCGAAGGGCTCGATCTCGGTCGGGTGGTTGTGGGTCTCGTTTTTAAACAGGAACAGCCAGTCCTGGTCCTCGCCATCGACGTCGACCTTCACCTTGACGGTGCAGGCGTTGATCTCCTCGGATTCGTCGACATCGGTCATGACGCCGGTCTTCTTAAGGTACTTGGCGCCGATGGTGCCCATGTCCATGAGGCAGACGGGCTTGGCGTCGCGGCCGAGTTCGTGGCGCATCTCCATGTAGCGGTCGAAGGCTTGTTGCACCACGGCGTCGTCGATCGTCACGTCGTCCAGGACGGTGCCGAAGGTGGTGTGGCGGCAGTGGTCGGACCAGTAGGTGTCGATCACGCGAATCTCGGTGATGGTGGGGTCGCGGCCCTCATCGCGGAAGTACTGCTGGCAGAAGGCGATGTCCGCCTCGTCCATGGCAAGACCGCGATCGGCGATAAAGGCGGCAAGGCCGGCCTCGTCGAGCTCGCGGAAGCCGTCGAGTACCTCGACGGGCTGGGGCTCGGGAGTCTCCATGTACAGCGTCTCGGGCAGGTCGAGCGAGGCGATGCGCGCCTCGACGGGGTTTACCACGTAGCGCTTGATGGCCTCGATGGCGGCTTCGTCCAGAGCACCCGAGATCATATAGACCTTGGCGGAGCGCACGGCGGGGCGCTCGCCCTGGCTGATGAGCTGCACGCACTCGCTGGCGGAGTCGGCGCGCTGGTCAAACTGGCCAGGCAGGAATTCGACGGCAAAGACGGCGCCATCGCGTGCGGGGAGCTCGTCGTAGGTCACATCGACCTGGGGCTCGCTAAAGACGGTCGGCACGCAGGAGCGGAAAAGCTCCACGTCGATGCCCTCGACGTCGTAGCGGTTGATGATCCTCAGGGCCTCGATGCCCTTGATGCCGAGAATCTCGGTCAGCTCGCCCTTGAGCTGCTGAGCCTCGACGTCGAACCCGGGTTTCTTCTCCACGTAGATACGAGAGACCATTGGTTCCTGCCTTCCTGATCGGTTGGGCGTACGGTACGGTATGCGGCAGCGGTCGGTTTGCGGGGTCTGCCCTGCGGTCGCCTTGAGCCACATGTTTGTAAACCTCACTATGATACGACAGCTCGTGGCGCGTTGAGGACGGTGAGGGTGCTACAGTGATGAGCAATCAAGAGAAAGGCATCACATGGCATTCGTTTCACTTGCCATCATCGCACTGGTGGCCTTTGCGAGTCCCTTCATCGCCTCGGCGATTCCTGGAAAACCCGTTCCCGAAACGGTCTTTTTGCTCGTGTTCGGCGCGGTGCTGGGACCTCATATGCTCGGCGTTGTCCATGTAGATGCCGAGGTCTCGCTCGTGTCAGAGCTCGGTCTGGCATTTTTGTTCCTGCTTGCCGGCTTTGAGATCGATCCCAAGAACATCACGGGCGTCGAGGGGCGCTACGGCATGGCCACATGGGTTGTTACCTTTTGTATCGCCTGGCTTGCCGTGCGCTTTACCCCGTGGTTTTCGGTCAGCCATTTCGACGGTATCGCCGTGACGCTCGCCTTGACCTCGACGGCGCTTGGAGCGCTCATGCCCATCTTGCGCGAGCGCTCGCTCACCGGCACGCGCGTTGGCGACTCGATTCTCGCGTATGGCACTTGGGGCGAGCTCGGCCCCGTGCTCGCCATGTCGGTGCTGCTGTCTGCTCGCACCGGCATCCAGACGCTCGTGATTCTTGGCCTGTTTGCCGTGGTCTGCGTGCTGCTGGCCGTGGTCCCGAGTCGTTCCAGGCGCGTCGGCAGCCGCTTCTTTTCGTTTGTCGAGGAACGTGCCGATACCACGTCGCAGACCTTCGTGCGCCTGACGGTGCTCATCCTGGTCACGCTCGTGGCGTTCTCGGCCATCTTTGACCTCGACATCGTGTTGGGTTCTTTTGCCGCCGGCTTTGTCCTGCGCTATATCATCCCCGAGGGCAACCATACGCTCGAGACCAAGCTCGATGGCCTGGCCTACGGCTTTTTGATTCCGGTGTTCTTTACCGTATCGGGCGCAAAGATCGACCTGACGGCCGTGGCGTCGCGCCCGGGCTTGCTCGCGGGCTTTATCGTGGCGTTGCTGATTATTCGTGCCGTGCCTATTCTCATCTCTATGAGCATTTGTCCTGCGACGCGCGATGTGTCGGCGTATGGCCGCATTACCGTGGCCCTGTACTGCACCACGGCTCTGCCGATCATCGTTGCCGTGACAAGCGTTGCCGTCAACGCGGGCGCGCTGTCGCAAGAAATAGCGTCGGTCATGGTTGCCGCCGGTGCCATCACGGTGTTCTTGATGCCATTGCTCGCGCAGCTCTTCTACCGCGTGATCGACGCCGCACCGGTCGCCGCCGTGGCAGAGGTCGCCGAGCATCCATCCGATGCGCTCGACATCCTGCGCGCCCATCACGATTTGGCGAGCCTGCTCGCACGCGAGCACGAACTGCTGACCTCGCATGGTCACGGGCGAACGCTCGACGGCATGCCTACGATTGATTCTATTGCCGACCGTCTCTCGGCCGAAGCGGCGAGTGGCCGCATCGATGCCCGCATCGTGGACGCTGCCCGTTTGCTGGCCGAGAAGACCTATGGCGACGAGATTGACCCGTCCAAGTTGACTCCGCGCGAGCGCCGTCGCCTGGAGCGTGCCAAGCTCGCCGTACGCGAATATCGCCGCCGCATGCTGGAGCTCTATGCAAGAGAAGAAGCCGAGGACGACGACGGTAAGTAGTCGATACTCTCTCGGGGAAGCCACGCCCCGCTTTGAAGGCTCGGAACGGGATGTGGTTTCCGAAACAGGGGCCGTTGGGAAACTCTGTCCCGGAATGGGCGCCCAGAGTGGGATGCAGTTTCCGCGAGAGGCCCGTTAGGGAAGGCGCATCCCATTCTGAGCCGGAATTATGGGACGCAGTTTCCACTTCAAACAGAAGATGGCGCGCTGCCTGTAGTTGATGTAGACGGCGCGCCTTTTTGGTTGAACTGTGTTGAGGCTGGGAGCCGAAGCTTGTGGCCCCTTAGGAGCGGGCGGCTCCGTCGACGGGGAGTATGGCGCCCGTGACGTAGGAGGACATGTCGCTCGCCAGGAAGACGAAGGCGTTGGCGATATCCTCGGGCTCGCCTATGCGGCCCAGCGGGATGGTGGCGATGATGGGCTTGATGACCTCTTCGGGCAGGTTGGCGACCATATCGGTCTTGGTCACGCCGGGTGCGACGGCGTTAACGCGGATGCCCATGGGGGCGAGCTCGCGCGAGAGCGACTGGACCATGCCGTTGACGGCAAACTTGGACGTGGGATAGCCGACGCCGGAGGGCTGGCCGTACTTGGCGACCATCGAGCTCGTGGTGGTGATGGTGCCGCCGTGGCCGGCCTCGGTCATAATCTTGGCGGCCGCCTGGTGGCCGTTAAAGACGGCGACGACGTTGAGGTCCATGACTTTGGCGAACTCCTCGGCCGTGTAATCCAAAAGGGGCGAGCGCTGGGAGATGCCGGCATTGTTGACGACCGTGTCCAAGCCGCCCATATCGGCGGTAGCCTGGGTAAAGGCCTCGGTTACGGCCTCGAGCGAGGTGAGGTCGCAGGAGCGGCCCCAGACCTTGGCCTCGGGATAGGCGGCTGCCAGCTTCTCGACGGCTGCACCGGCAGTCTCCTGGCGCG
>JAIJJM010000283.1 GCA_022728415.1 Collinsella sp.
CAGGATCCGCCGCTACCTGCCCAAGGGAACCAGTTTCGAGGATCTCACGCAGGACGAGCTCGACGCGATCGTCGGGGAGATCAACGACACCCCCATGAAGCTCCTCGGCTACAAAACGCCCAACGAGGTATGGGACGAGGAGATCGCCAGGCTACAATCGAAGGCAGCCAGCCCGAACACAAGCGTTGCGCTTACAAATTGAATCCAGGAACCCCATACGGACTGCGAGAACATGCGATAATGATTCCAAGCGCCACCCAAACGGCGCAAACAAACCTTATAACTCAATCGTGGGCCGGTCGGGCCGACCGCCACGGTCACCAAAAAGCACGCCAGCCCAACCCCAGGGATTGGGACAGGGATGCAAATAAGACGGAATCCGCCCTCTTACGGTGGGTGCAGCGCACGATCCCCCAAACGTGAACCGATTGAAAACCCGACAGCCTCCATCAAGGCAGGGCAAGTAAAAGAACGGTCGAAGACAGGGAATCCCCGGCCTCCAGACCGGGGAGGAGGTCAACCGTGAAACCAACAAGCGTCGCGTGTCCGCCGGCCTGCCGGAATTCAAGGTCAGCTTCGTTCAAACCGCGCCGCAAGCACAGAGGCCAACTATATGGCTTCGACCAACACGATGGAACACAACTTCAATGAAGGCGTTAGTGTTGGCCAGAACATCGCAGGCGGCCCCGATCCGGTGTCCCGCTGGTACGACGCCGAAAAGGTCACCTATGAGAAGCTCATCCAGGAGCATCCGGAATACAAGGACCTGTCCGGCTACGAGCTGATGCAGAAGGATGAGGCCGCGTACAAGACGGTCGGCCACTACCTGAA
Organism: Collinsella sp.; assembly: GCA_022728415.1. The sequence goes on from JAIJJM010000283.1 coordinate 832, forward strand.
CATCATCAATCCCAAAGCCACGACCATCGGCGTCGGTTACAACACGAGCGGCAAGTATGGGTGTGATCCAGCCAGAACTTCGGCACCGACACCGACACGGTCGTCACCGTCGACGAGTACAAGAAGCTTGTCGACTCGGCCATGAACGGCACCGTAGACCCATCGATCGAACAAGCCGTCAAAGATGCTCAGACGGTGTGCGACAAGGCCAAGGCCACGGTCGATGAAGCTCAGAAGAACGTCGACGCCATTCAGCTGAAGGTCGACGCGTACAAGGATTCCGACAAGGCGATAGCCGACGCTCAGAAGAAGCTTGACGACGCGAAGAAGACCCTCGAGGACGCTCAGGCTGCGAAGGACAAGGCTGACAAGACTCTGGCGGACGCAGAGACGGCCGTCAAGCAGGCTCAGTCGGATAAGGAGCAGGCCGACAAGGATCTCGCCGAATTCAACGACGCCGCCACCGGCGACGAGGATACGGACACTCCGTCCGACGGCAACGACGGCGTCTTGGATCAGACCAACAGCAACACCAACAACACTAATGCGAACGCCGCAAGTGGTGACAAACTCGCCCAAACCGGAACCGGCGCTGCGACGGCACTCACCCTCGCAGCGATCATGACGATCGCCGACGCAGGCTGCGTGCTCGCCTCGGCGAAGATGCACAAACAGCAAGATTGACCTACATAAATAAGGTGACTGGCGGGCGGTTCAGGGCAAACCCGGGCCTCCCGCCTCTTTGTCTCGACGCGAACGCAGGTCGTGTAATCGAAGCGACAACTCGGACGAAAACCATGCGTTATGAGCGGAACGGCGATGTCCGCGAATGCGTCGATTCGCGCACGCCTCGCCCACGACAATGGGATTTGAAGCAACAAGGAGCTAAAGAAACGCCATGAGCTTCGAAACCAAACCATCGCACATCGCGAAACGCGACTACCCGAACAGCAAGAAAAACCGTCCCGCCGAAATCGCAGAGGCATTCCTCGACGAGCAAAGCGCGATGGAATTCGCCAATGCAATGGGTTGGCCGTTCCTCACCGGCGAGGAACAGCTAACTTCGGAATCAGCACATGCCTGAAGACGCACCTGGACGTCAGGTTCAACTCTTTTCGATTGCGGCTCGTTCCATGTTGATGTCACGCACCGCTGCGATGTCGACCTTGGGCTTTCTGTCGTATGTGTATAGTCCGTTGCATTCCTGCTCGACGTCATATAGCTGCGTGTAGCAGAAGCCGAAAATGGCCGGATTGTCCAACAGAGCCTTCGTTAGACCGTGGTAGCGTTCCACGAACTCCGACTCGCCCGCAGCGGCCTCCCCGTACCCCCACGACTCTCCTCCGTCCACGCGTGCGCGGCTTGCTATCTTGATGCCACCGTATTCGCTGACAAAGAAGGGTTTGCATCCTTGGTAACGCTGGCGTTCGGGGAATGGGTCAACATAGCCCGAGCCGTCCGAGGGATCCAGTCCGGCGTAGTTGCCTGCGAAGCGTATGGGATCCTGCTCGTAATCATGCACGTCGTAGATGTCGGTGACGGTGTGGAACATACCGCTGGTGTCGATGCACGGACGCGATGGGTCGATGGCTTTGGTGACCGCATATGTCTGCCGGAGCACATCATCGTCTTGTTTCGTTCCGTCGACGTCCCAGGTCTCGTTGAACGGGCACCAGCCGACGATCGATGGATGATTGATGTCCCTTTCCAGGAGTTCCAGCCATTCGGGAAGGAAGGCGGTCAATCCTGATGCCGTGGTGATGTCGAGACCCCAGTTGGCCATTTCCCCCCATACGATGTATCCTTTGCGGTCGCATTCGTACAGGAACCTTGGTTCGAACGCCTTTTGGTGGAGCCTCGCACCGTTGAATCCCGCCGCCATCGACAGGTCGATGTCGCGGGACAGTTCTTCCAGGTCCTTGGCCGTATAGATGCCTTCCGGGTAGTAGCCCTGGTCCAGGACGAGGCGTTGGAATACGGGTTCGCCGTTGATGAGCACTCGGTTACCGTCGATGTCCACGGATCGCATGCCGAAGTAACTGCAGACGACGTCTTCGCCGTAGCTGATTCGCACATCGTATAGGTTGCCTTGTCCGACGGTCCATGGGACAGTTTTCTCAAGTGGCACCTCCAGGGAGCATCTGTCACTGCCCATGGCGATGGACGCAGAGCCCACCTGGTTCCCCTCGAAGCTGATGGTTATGTTCGCCAGCTGTGATCTTTGCCGGGTTCGGCCATTGACCGTCAGGTCGATGCCGACACTGTCTCGCGATAGATTCGGATGAAAGCGGGCCGAAACGACGTGGGTCTGCGGCATGAATTCCAGCCATACGGTCTGCCATATGCCTGTAGTGCGGGTGTAGCAGCAGCCGTATGAGTCGTAGCGTTCGGATTGCTTGCCCCTTGGCTGTCGTCCAGATCGCAGTTCGTCCTTCACGCATACGACCAATTCGTTCACACCCACGTGCGCTATTCTCTGGATGTCGAAACTGAATGGGGAGTATCCTCCGCGATGTACTCCAAGTCGTTCCCCGTTCAGGTAGACGGTCGTTTCATAATCAACGGCGCCGAAGTGAAGTCTGACTATACCGGCGAGTTCTTTTTCGCTGAGTTCGATTGATCGCCTGTACCAACAGCAGTGAATGAAGTCCTTGTATTCGATACCCGACAGTTTGCTTTCCGGACAAAAAGGCACGACTATGCTCTGGTCGAAGTCATGCTTCCTGTACCATCCCCTGTCCTGTCCGCTGCAGTTGAGATCGAGTTGAAAGTCCCATGTGCCGTTGAGACAGCGCCAATTGTCTCTTTGCCACTGCGGTTCGGGATGTTCGGGCCTTGGCACGTCGCTGTGTCCTGTCGTCCCCATTATGATGCTCCCTTTCGGATGGTGTTGTTCTTTATTTTTCGTCATGTTCGGCGCAGCCCCTTTTAACGGGCTGCGCCCAACTGTCTGGGGCGCGCCGTTTTCCGATGTGCTTCAGGCTACGGCGAAGATGGCGCGTTTCAAGTCCTCTCGTCGGCTGGAGTGGCCGATGAGCAGTTCGAATTCGCCGGG
>JAIJJM010000284.1 GCA_022728415.1 Collinsella sp.
CCACAACGGCTGCGCGCGACGCTGCCCGCATCGTTTGGTTTAAGCGCTACCCCGTCAAGCAGACGCTTATCGCATTTTTGCTCGCGCTGTTGGCGACCACGGCGTTTTCCATCGATCCCGCCCCGGTGTCGAGCAATGCAGTCTTGGCGATTGACCCCAAGGCGACGGGTGCGCTGTACGTGTGCTACGAGGTGCTCCTCTCGTTTGCCGGCCATACCGACGCGGTCATGCTGCTTGCACTTGCCTGCCTGCTCACGCTGCCGTTTCGCTACGTATTCTTTGGCCGTGGCGACGCCTGGCGTCCCTCGGTGATCCTTCCGTCGCTGTTCTTTGCCGTCTGCATGGTGTTTGGCCGCAGCTACGACCTCACCGATTCGGCCGAGATCGTGCTCGGCGACAAGGCCCGCATCATCTGCGCCTGGATCGGCGGTGTGGGCTGGATGCTCTTGGCGGTCGTTGCCTTCTACCTTGCCTTTGAGTGTCTAGATTGGTTGAGCTCTCGGCGCATTCCGTTTTCCGAGGCGCACTTTGGCCGCGTATGGCGTGTGGCTCACGCCGCGCTCTCGGTCCATCCCTTTGCCGGGCCCTTCCTGGTGCTTATGATCGCCTGGGCGCCCACGCTCATCGCTTCGCTGCCCGGCCTTTTTATGGGAGATACGGGTGCGCAGATTCGCCAGTGGTTCAACTACCCCAACGGTACGAGCGACTACCTGCGTCTGCTCAATCCCAATGTGTTGCTCAACGGTCATCACCCCGTGGTGCACACGGCTATCATCGGTTCGTGCGTCCAGCTGGGGCTTTCACTGTTCAACAGCGCCAATGCAGGTCTTGCCATCTACACCTGCACTCAGTTCGTCATTACGGCCGCCTGCATGGCCTATTCCATCTCGTCGCTGCGCAAGCTGGGCGTGAGCCTGCCGGTCCGCGGCGTGATCTTGCTGTTCTTTGTGTTTATGCCCATGTTCTCCAACTACGCGGCCCTGCTTACCAAAGATGTGCTGTTTGCCGACGCGTTTTTGGTGCTGTTGGTGCAGACCGTGAAGCTTGTGGCCTGCGGCCTGCCCCGTCGCGATGCCAATGCCGAGCGTGCGGGCGATCCCAGGCCCGTGCTCTTTGCGCGCCATGACTGGCTGCTGCTCGCTCTGGGCGCCATGGGTTCCACGTTTCTGCGCAACGGCGGCCTGGTGTTTCCCCTGGCAGCATGCATAATCGCGGCGGCGTTTTGCGCACGGGACGCGCAGGTGGCCCATCGTGCAGACAAGCAGGCTGGTGCTGCGCCTTCGGGCGCCATCCCGCGTTTCCGCTGGGTGGGAGTTCTTGCGGTGCTTGCACTCTGCCTTGCCTCTAATATGTACTTCACTAAGGTCTTTATGCCGGCACACGACATCACGCCTGGTTCCAAGCGCGAAATCCTCTCGATTCCGTTCCAGCAGACGGCTCGTTTCGTCCAAAAGCACGACGGCCTCAACTCGGGCGTCAACCCCACGGTTAAGGAGGACGGCACCATCGTGGAGGCTCCTTGCGACGGCTTGGTGACCGATGAAGAGCGTTCCGTGATCGACCGGGTACTCAAGTACGACAATCTGGGCCACCGTTACGACCCAGATAAGTCGGACGCCGTCAAAAATTGCTTTAACGAGTACGCCTCGCAGGAGGACATCAAGGCCTATTTTGAGGTGTGGGCCCAGATGTTCAAAAAGGATCCCGAGTGCTATATCTCGGCGCTCATCAATAACTACTACGGCTACTTTTATCCGAGTGCCCGCGATGCGTGGGTCTACAGCACGGCGCGCAGTGCCGAGATTATGGCACGCCCCGATAATCTCAAGTACTTCGACTTCCATCCGGTCGATAGCAAGGTCGTGCGCTGGTGCGACCACCTGAGCAACCTGTATCGCGTGGCAGTACAACGCGTCCCGTTTATCTCGCTCACCATGAGCTCGGCCACCTATGTGTGGATCATGATCGCCGTGGTGGTCTATCTGTTACGTCGTCACTCGTGGCGCGGGCTGGCCATTTGGGTGCCGCTGCTGGGCGTGCTCGCCGTGTGCCTGATCGGTCCCTGCAACGGCTCGACCTACATGCGTTACCTGTATCCGGTCATCGTCTGCATGCCCTTTGCCATTGGCGCCACCATCACCCGCAGCGACCTCCTCTGGTCCTAATGTGGTGCAAAAGCCAAATCCAGGAACAATCTCACCGCAACATTCGACTGGTGCAAGGGTAGCTAATTTGGGACGGGGCTTTTTTGACTACTTTTACATGCAAAGTAGTCAAAAAAGCCCCGTCCCAAATTAGCTACCCTATCAACCTGGTGCAAACAAACCTGACCCCCTTGCACCAAAGGGTTGTATCTCGCAGACCAGTAGGTATATCATAACGACTGATATTTACTGGCAATAAAACAGCATGTAGATGGATTGCATAAAACGGTTTAGTCCCTAAAAGTCCCTATGGAACAAGACCTGCTTCCTGAAACGCGTCCGCTACCGTGTTGACGAGCATCATTAAACTCGCGCGGACATAGTGCTTTGCTGACACGCTCGAACCGGAATGACCCATCAAGACCTCAAGGGTGTCGGGTGCAATCCTGACCTCGTACTGCCAGCTCGTGCGCCACGAGTTGCGGAGGTTGCGCAATGGGTGGTACTCGAACCCAAGCCGTTCGGCCTCGCGCTCCCATATCGCCTTCATCCTCGCGGACGTGAGCGGGCCGCCCTTCATGTTCTCGATGAAAAGGCAGTGCCCACCCTCGATTCGTTCGTCGGCGATTTCCGCGAGACGCTCGCCCCATCTGCCGGGAATGACCACGTTGCGTCGGCTGCTCTCGGTCTTGACGCGCTCGACGACGCCTTTTCCGCGCACCGCCTCGCGCTCGATCGGGACTACGGCGCATGCCGTCCCGTTGTCGGCCCTGACAAGCTCGACCGACGCGGGGTCGGCTGCTGCCGCCTCGCCCGGTCGGCATGAGCCGAAAGCGCCGAGCAGGAATATGCCCTCCATGCGCGAACCGTGCAGCAGCTCAGCCATGCGGACAAGCTCCGCCATGTCATACACTCCGGCATCCATCTTCGCAACATCGTCAGGTATCTCGAGTCCGACGGAGGTCGGGTCGGAATCGGTAAGCTCGAACTTGACTGCGGTGCGGTAGATTCCGGACAGCATGTTGACGGCACGCTGCGCCTGGTTCTTCGTCATGGAGTCTATCCACTCTTGGATGGCTAGCGGCTTGACCGATCCGAGCTTGCAATTACCGAACTTAGGCTCGACGTATCTACGCCATGTCGACCTGTACATGTTCAGCGTGTTCTCCGCCAGGCGCTTCTCGCATGACGGCCAGTACAGCGTGTCGAACACGTACCTGACCGTGTGCTGCGTTCGCTGATTTGTCGAGTGCAGCTCTATCAGCCTGTCGCGCTCAGACCTCGCCTCCGTCAGCGTCCCGGTGAAGTTCGCGCTCAAGCGCCTGTAGCCCTTTCCGTCGCCCTTGTCTCCCCAGTACCTAATCCTGTAGCGGTTTCGGTCTAAACGGGCGATAGAACCCCTCTCAGCGCGTTTCCGTGGCATAATTAACCTGCTTTCCTACCGTGTGTGGGATAAGTCCTCTGGAGGCGTCGTTCATCTTGGCGGGTGGCGGCGCCTCCTGCTTTCTAGTTCCTGACCGAGTACCGCTTGCCGCAGTGGTTGCAAAGGTACTCGCGCTTTCCCTTCCTGCCCATCGCTGCACCGACCACCATGCCTTCAAGGCCGAACGCCTCGGCTCCGAGGAGCGCCTTCCCAGCGCTGGTTGACTTCGACGTGTTATTGAGGAACGTGACGTCGGTGGAGCCGCACTTCGGACAGCGGAGTCCAGCCTTGCACTGGGCCTTCTTCACCTTTT
>JAIJJM010000285.1 GCA_022728415.1 Collinsella sp.
TAACGGTTACGGTTTTCTCGCCGGAGACCTGCGGGTTGGTCCAGGAGACCTTGACGTTACCGTCCTTGCCGGGCTCAACCTTCACGCTGGACACGGCCGCCGCTTCGTTCAGCGGCGCTTCGGCAGCCATCGAGCGCGAACCGTCCGCGCCCACGGCGTAGAGCTTGAGCGTGCCGGTCTTGGCAGGCAGGTGCTTGACGTACAGGGTGTCGTCGTAGCGGCCACCGAGGAAGGTGTTGTCCAAGTACAGCAGGTAGTTCTTGGTGGTGGCGTAGTCGGCGAGATCCCACTTGACGGTCAATTCGTCGGAATCCGCGTAGGCGCGCTCGACCTTGAAGCCGGTCGGGGCGGCCGGCGTGTAGGCAGCACCGTCGGTGACGGTAATCTTGCCGATGTTCACCTGGTAGTTGTCGATCGGGTTCGCTCCGGCCTTGACGATCAGGCCCAGCGTAGCGATTTTCTTGCCCGCGTACTGGGAGAGGTCTACGGTTGCGGTCTTCCAGCCGTTGCTCGCCGCGCCATCCGCCACGTCCACCGGCACTACGGTATTGGTGTCGTCGGCGAAGATGAGGCCGAGTTGCAGCTTGGAATCGTCACTGTTGAGCTTGTTGTAGGTCAATTCGATCTTGGAGCCGGCAGTGACGCTCAAGTCGGTCTTGTAGAGACGGACGGTGTTGTCGCTGGAGAGCTTGCCGCTCAGCACCAGCGAATCGCCGCCTTCGTAGCCGCCGACCTTGGTGTAGTTGAAGCGCGGTGCCGTCTCATAGTCCTTGCCATAGTCGAAGTCGGCTTGCAGCGGGTCGGAATCGGCATCAATCCACCACTGCCAAGTCGGCAGAATGTCTTGCAGGTTGATGTTGCCCCACTGCTGGTTGCTGGTCTGTTCGCCATTGTCCCGCCATTCAAGACCGTGACCGGTGTTGAATGCCGTGGAGAAGACCGGGCCACCGATGACGGAGCGTTCGGCGATCTGTGAGGCGAAGCCCTTCCAGCCGTCGCTGCTCGTACCATCATCGATATACGGATCAGAGATATCCGTCGTGCCCTTCTCTCCGGTGGATGAACCAGTCCACAAGCGACGTTCACGGTCGAACACCTGGTTTTGATACTTCGGATAGACCTTCTTGTCGTCACCCAGCTCATGGGAGACGAAGTCGGTGCCGAGCGCGGCAAGGCTCACATACGGTTTACCGTCAGCATCAAGGTTGACGTTCATATAATCCGCGTTGCTACCGATACTGCCGAATTTCTGCTGTCCGGCCTCGATGCCTGCGAACACCGCATACTTCGGATCAATGCCAAGGCTCTTAGCGTGGTCGGCCGAATCTTTCAGCATGTTTCCGCTGAACCAGTAGTTCAGGAAGATCGAATCGGAGATTTTGCCCTCGGCCCCATCTTGCACCCACGGTGAGTTTTTCTCGTTAAATCTGTTCTGGTAGCCGATATTACCACCCGGGTATGTTGCAGAGTCATACCACTGGATGTAAATGCCCTGATTGACGATCTGCTTCATGAAATCCCGATAGGCTGGAACATCATCGGAGTTTACATTGGATTCCTGATTGACGAAGTAACCATCAAAGCCGTAGTACTTGGCAATTTCCACCAACTTGTCGGCCACCGGATAGGTGCCATCGGCACGCTTGCCTTGAAGCAAATCCTTATAGGTCTGTTCACCACGGTCGTTGCCCGAGTAGAAAATCGTCGCAATCGACTTCGCGCCATTCTTATGCGCGGCGTTCGTGTACGCTGCATTTGGCAAGTTCAGCGTACCGAATTCAAACCATTTCTGAGTCCAATCAGACTGGGCCTTCTCATCGTAGAGGCTCTTCGGCACGTTCGCGGTCGGCTGGCCATGCCAGGTGCCGTAATAATCCGTGTACTGCCAGTAGTTGAACAGGTACTGCGAGAACACATTGTTGTCATGGAACGACTCAAAGAACGCGTTGCCATAGTCGCCGGCAAGGTTGAACATCTCCGTATCGGCCGGAAGGTTCGGGTCCTTCTGCGTCGCGGCGTTGGCGGCGATGCGGGTCTGCAACGGCACGCGGGAACGCAGGTACTCCGAATCCTTATCCACTGCCGGATTCCAGTTCAGAATATCTAGACCGGTGTAACCATGCTGATACGGCTGGTTGGCTCCCGCAGCCTGCTCCGGATGACTGGTATCGGCATACTGGCCTCCCCACGGCATGGTGTCGGTAGCGCTTGCCGGTGCAGCCAGTGCCGCCAGCGTGGCCATCGACAGCACCGCGGCCAAGCCAGTCCGCAGCCATTTCCTGTGTTGAGTCCAAGCAGAAGCACGCCCAGCGGGATCGCCTGATGACAATCTCATCTATAATCTCCTTTGATTTCCTCCGACTCACGCCGGAAATCAACCGTCTATGCGGCTTGCGTAGACGGTGGCTCAAACCGGTAGGACGGTTTGAGCCACGGGATACGGCGATATCTCACCAACGCCATATCCCACATTCTCTTTTTCTCTCACCCGCCGACCATATCGGCCGCAATGAGTAGGTCATGAGACTTACGGAACATACCCCTCTCCGACTTGTCTCATGCACATCGTCAGCGATGTATCACGATGCTTACGCTGGTATCGCAGTCGTCTGTATGTCGGGTATCATCGCTATTCAAAGCGGCTGTCAGGGCAAACGTCACACGCACATTGTCATCAGCTTCGTCCATCAGCCGTTCAAAGGGTACCGAGAACGATACCGCGTGGCTTTCGCCCGCCTCAAGCGTCAGAGCAACGGAATCGACCAGCACTGCCAAACGTGGGATACGACGACCGCCACTGACGTGTGCGAAGAGGTTCACCGAACCGGCCGTCTTATGGTCGCCGGCATATGCTGTCACCTGCACCAACACCTCATTCGTGCGGGATTCGGCATCGGCATGCATCCCACTAAACGTCACTCCAGCCAAAGAACCGGCTCCGTAGCCAAACTCGCGCAATACCGGTTCCGCCGCATCCTTGTATACATGGGCGGCACTTTGCCGGTCGTTGTATCGAACCGGAATGGCTGCGGGATGCGCAGGCAGCGTTACAGGAAGGCAGCCCGGCAAACCGGCACCGTCAATCAGCACATCAGCCACGGCCTGCGGACCATACTGGCCAGCATATCCGGCCCAAATCGTCACAGCGGATTGACCCATTACATGAGTCAGCACATGCGCCCTGCCGCACACCGCCACCGAAACAACTGGAGCGGTGGTCAATGCCACGACTTCGTCCAGCATTTCATCCTGACGCCAGGGCAGGCGGATGTCAGACAAGTCCACGCCTTCGCCGCAGGTGGCACCGTATTCGGTTACGGCCTTCGCCGCGCCATTGTCGTCGAATTCACTGTCATAGCTGCGTTCGCTGGTGCTGCCGCATACGAATACCACGGTCGACGCACGCGCCCATTGATCGGCCGGCGCATCGCTCGGCTTGGCGGCCAAGAGAACCCGGTCCTCCCCGAGACGTGCCACCAATTGCCGGTAGACGCTTGACTGTTCATCGGCGGGCAGAGGGGCGGTGTAATCGCCCAGGAAGCAGCCGAAATCGTCGGCGAACGGGCCGGCGACAATCACAGGGCCGGCTTGAGCATCAGCTATGACGCTGCGGATATCGTCGAGCGTGGCGGCAGACTGGCCATCATTGATCAGCGTTATCGCCTCGCGGGCCATGCGCTTGGCCTGCTCACGCCCATCCGCAGTGGCCTGCGCGATGGCGTCGGCGCTCGGCATGGCAATTGCGGCGGTATCGGCACCGTCTTCGGGCAAGAGACCGAACATGGCTTTGAGTTCCAGCACCCGGCGCAAGGCCGTGTCGACAGCGGCCACTACCTGTTCGTCATCCGCATATTCTTCGAGGCGGGTGAATCCTTC
>JAIJJM010000286.1 GCA_022728415.1 Collinsella sp.
ACGCTTGCCGCCCTGACGCGTGTGAGCGGTACACTTTCGCTGGCCGGCTCCGGGCGGTATCGTTTGACGGTCGCGACCGAGACGGGCGCCGTCGCGCGCACGATGATCACGCTGACGCATCGCATCCTTAAGCTCAAAACGGAATTCACCGTTCGTAAATCGGTTTTGCACAAGGTCCGTAACTATCTCATTACCCTGCCCGATCAACCCGACCTGGACAAGGCTCTGGTGCTGCTGGGCATTCTCGAGCGCAGGGGAGGGCTCGTCGCTGGTGTTCCCCGGCACATCGTTGCCCGTCCCTGCTGCAGGCTTGCCTACATCCGCGGCGCGCTCATCGCCGGCGGTTTCGTGGCCGATCCCCGCGGCGACTTTCATTTGGAGATCGCGGTGCAGGGCGAGCAGTATGCCCGGGGGATTTGTGATCTATTGGAGCAGATTGGGGTCCATGCGCGCGTTAACGCGCGACGTGGATCCTTTGCCGTCTACATTAAGAGCGCCGAGGAGATCGAGCAGCTCCTAAAGCTGGTCGGCGCCAAGCGCAGCGTTGCCGAGATCGAGGAAGCGCGCGCGGTAAAATTGGTTAAGAACGACGTAAACCGTCGCGTGAATGCCGAGCTGGCCAATCAGACCAGAAGTGCGGGTGCCGCCCAGCATCAGCTTGCGTTGATCGATGAGCTCGAACAGCGGGGTTTGCGCGACACGCTTCCGGACGCCTTGGCGGTCTTTTGCGACCTGCGCGAGCGCTATCCCGATCTGTCGCTGCGTGATTTGGGGGAGATGGCTGACCCTCCCTTGTCGAAGTCGGCCCTCTACCATCGTGTTTTGAGGCTTGAAAAGCTCATTGAAGCGAGCAGGTAGTTTAAAGCGCCTGCTTATATAGGGATTGAACTGCTGTTTTACTCTTTAAAACGTTTTAACGCAAATTTGATTTTCAATTTCGAGCATTCTCGTGAAATTCAAGTCAAAAAAAAGGTATATTAGGCGAGTGGTTAGTTTGTGGGCCTCAACGGCGGGCGCTGTAGCTTGCGGGGGCCTTACGAAAGGAGACACAATGGCAGTAAAGGTTGCTATTAACGGCTTCGGTCGCATCGGTCGTCTGGCTTTCCGTCAGATGTTCGGTCATGAGGGCTCCGAGATCGTCGCTATCAACGACCTCACCTCTCCCGATATGCTCGCTTACCTGCTGAAGTACGACTCCACGCAGGGCAACTACGCTCGCAATCACGAGGTCGTTGCTGGCGAGGATTCCATCACCGTTGACGGCAAGGAGATCAAGATCTACAAGGAGGCCGACGCCAACAACCTGCCTTGGGGCGACCTCGACGTCGACGTCGTTCTCGAGTGCACCGGCTTCTACACCAGCAAGGCTAAGGCCCAGGCCCACATCAACGCTGGCGCCAAGAAGGTCGTCATCTCCGCTCCGGCCGGCAATGATCTGCCCACCATCGTGTACAACGTCAACCACGAGACGCTGACCGCTGAGGACAACATCATCTCCGCTGCTTCCTGCACCACCAACTGCCTCGCCCCGATGGCCAAGGGTCTGAACGACTTCGCTCCCATCGTGTCCGGCATCATGACCACCATTCACGCCTGGACCGGCGACCAGATGCCGCTCGACGGCCCGCAGCGCAAGGGCAACAAGCGTCGTAGCCGTGCCTGCGCCGTTAACATCGTCCCCAACACCACCGGTGCTGCCAAGGCTATCGGCCTGGTCCTCCCCGAGCTCAACGGTAAGCTCATCGGTGCCGCCCAGCGCGTCCCGACGCCGACTGGCTCCATCACCAACCTCTACGCTGTCGTTGACAAGAAGGTCACCGTCGACGAGGTCAACGCCGCTATGAAGGCCTACGCTGCCACCATCTCCGAGACCTTCGGTTACAACGAGGACGACATCGTCTCCACCGACATCATCGGCGAGACCCACGGCTCCATCTTCGACGCCACTCAGACCATGTGCTCCGACCTCGGCAACGGCCAGACCCTCGTTCAGGTCACCTCTTGGTACGACAACGAGAACTCCTACACCTCTCAGATGGTCCGCACCATCAAGTACTTCGAGAAGTTCGTTGCCTAATTTGGCTTTTGCGAATAGCTCGTTGAGCGTCTAAAGAAGGGCGCGGCCTTATAGGGCTTACACCCTAGGGTCGCGCCCTTTTTATAAGAAATCGTCTGCCGTAATGGGAGGCAGACACGTACGAAAGGTAGAAGCAAACATGGCCTTTACCAAGAAGACCGTCCGCGACATCGATGTCGACGGCAAGCGCGTTCTCGTCCGCGTTGACTTTAACGTGCCTATCAAGGATGGCGTCGTTGGCGACACCACCCGCATCAAGGCTGCCCTGCCCACCATCAACTACCTCGTTGAGCACAACGCTCGCGTCATCCTCATGAGCCACCTCGGCCGTCCCGATGGCACCGGCTTCCAGCCTGAGCTCTCCCTTGAGCCTGTCGCCAAGAAGCTCGCTGAGCTCTCTGGCCTCGATGTTGCCTTTGTCGCCGACACCTACGGCGAGAAGGCTGCCGAGGCTGTCGCCGCTGTCGAGCCGGGCAAGGTCCTCGTTCTCGAGAACGTCCGTTTCGACAAGCGTGAGAAGAAGAACGATCCCGAGATCGCCAAGATCCTCGCTTCCTATGGCGACGTTTTCGTCCTCGATGCCTTTGGCACCGCTCACCGCGCCCAGGGTTCCGTCGTGGGCCCCGCCGCTTACCTGCCTGCCGTCGCCGGCTTCCTGCTCGAGAAGGAGGTCGATACGCTGACCGGCATCTTCGCCGAGCCCGAGCGCCCCTTCGTCGCTATCGTCGGCGGTTCCAAGGTTTCCTCCAAGATCGGCGTTCTCGATCACCTCATCGACTCCGCTGACACCCTGATTATCGGTGGCGGTATGGCCTACACCTTCTTCCTGGCTCAGGGCCTGTCCGTTGGTCAGTCCCTCAAGGAAGAGGACTGGGTCGAGCGCGCCGGCGAGATGCTCAAGAAGGCCGAGGAGAAGGGCGTCAAGATCCTGCTCCCCATCGACAACCGCGTTGCCGATCACTTTGGCGAGGACGCTGTCCCCGAGGTTGTCGCTTCCGATGCTATCCCCGACGATCGTGAGGGCATGGACATCGGCCCCAAGACCGAGGAGCTTTACGCCGAGGCCGTCAAGGGCGCCAAGACCGTGTTCTGGAACGGCCCCATGGGCGTCTTCGAGTTCGACAACTTCGCTCACGGCACCCAGGCTATCGCCGAGGCTGTTGCCGAGGCCGACTGCACCTCGATCATCGGCGGTGGCGACTCTGTCGCAGCTGTCAACAAGTTCAACCTGGCCGACAAGATGAGCTGGATCTCCACCGGTGGTGGCGCTTCCATGGAGCTCGTCGAGGGTAAGGCCCTGCCCGGAGTGGAGGCGCTTCTCGATGCCTAATCGCACTCTTCTTATCGCTGGCAACTGGAAGATGAACAACGACGTCGCCGAGGCCGCCAAGCTCGCCGACGAGCTGGCTCAGGCTCTGCCCGAGGTTCCGGCTGGCGTCGAGGTACTCGTCTGCCCTCCGACCATTGACATCACCACGGTTCATGACCGCATTCAGGCTGCCCCCATCGCCCTCGGTGCACAGAACGTGTACTGGGAGGCCAAGGGTGCCTTCACCGGTGAGTCCTCTTGCGACATGCTCAAGTCCGCTGGCTGCACCTTCTGCATCATCGGTCACTCCGAGCGTCGTGACTACTTCCACGAGACCGACGAGGACCAGAACAAGAAGGCCAAGGCTCTCGTTGCCGCCGGTCTTGTTCCCGTCTTCTGCTGCGGCGAGTCCCTCGAGGTCCGAGAGGCCGGCACCTATGTCGAGCACGTCGTGAACCAGGTCAAGGCTGGCCTTGCTGGTCTTGAGA
>JAIJJM010000287.1 GCA_022728415.1 Collinsella sp.
TACCCGATGGTGCCGCCAGGTGCGGCGAATACTGAAATGGTGGGGGAATAAGCCATGCAAAACACAACTCATGACAACGTGATTCTCGAACTCACCGTTCGCAACCATCCGGGCGTAATGACCCACGTTTGTGGCCTTTTTGCCCGTCGCGCTTTTAACGTCGAAGGCATTCTCTGCCTGCCGATTCAGGACAGCGACAAAAGCCATATCTGGCTACTGGTCAATGACGACCAGCGTCTGGAGCAGATGATAAGCCAAATCGATAAGCTGGAGGATGTGGTGAAAGTGCAGCGTAATCAGTCCGATCCGACGATGTTTAACAAGATTGCAGTGTTTTTTCAGTAAGGAGCGACATTAAACCGCTCGGGGGAGTTACTGATGAGCGATTTTTGATAGATCCGTTCAGATATATAGGGTGAAATTGTGCCAGAGACCATCTCAGGCACAATTTATTAGCCCAGGACGTTAATTTAAGTCGCTGCACCGGTAACCTGGGGGGACAGTTAGGGCTAAAATTTCCAGCGATGGTGTTAAATTCTGATTGCTGTCTATACCAGTGGTCATGACCAGCATTCTATTAATTAATGGTTCATCGTGAGGTATATTATGGCAAGCCCTATAAACAGCGGAATAATGATGGCAAATCTCTGCCCTTCCACCTTTTTGGATAAAAATATAAATATCGCTGCTGAGCTTGATATTACAAATAATGAGAAAAAATATTCACCTGGCAGTAATTTTGCAAAATGGATGTTGCAGGAAATAAAGCGCTTAATACTAAATATCATGTCCGGTTCTCGGAGTGTTAACACCGATATTCTTGACTATTTCCACCCTATGCCAGGCACGGAAAATAATGGCAATCGTACCTGGATGGCGGCAACTGGAGAGAACGAATATACCGAAATCAAACAAACAGGTGATAAAGCCTTTAAAGTTATACAGTATGACGCCGGTGAAAAAAATACAAAAAAAACAGTAAAAGAAACATCATATTCTGGAGTGGCTGTGGCGACTATTATCAAGTCGCTGTCTGAAAAAACTGCTGCGTTAGAAACACATTCTGCTGATATGGTTTTGAGGAAAAAATTAGTTAATAGTATTGTTCTGATGAATGCGGATTGTAATTACGAAATGCCTGCAGAAATTTTGAGTAATACATATGATTTATTAAACCTGCGAATTCAAAAAGATGAGGGGCATTTACCTGTTCAGGAAAAAATTGATATTACTGAGAATTATTTACACTCTGTGACTATGGATGCTCATAGATGTATAAAAGAACAAACTAAACCAAGTGGTGCTGCAAAAATAACTTGCTGTGGTGTTGAGTTAAGTAAAGATATTCTTGAAATATTTGCAAGCAAAATTGAAATGATTGAAAAAGATCTAAGTTATAGTCAAAAGACACCTGAACAATTGGTTGCACAGGTTTGCTTTAATGATGATGAATGTGCTCGGGTAAGAGAATTATTAAAACAATCAAATGGTAATATTACGGATGATAAGATTGATGAAATAATCGCTTGCTTAGCCAGTCCTCAGGGGATTGCATGTTTTTATTATTCTTCCGCACAAGGCTATCAGACTTGCTTACAACATACATCTCAAGATGTTCGCGAGTTACTCTCAAAAAGTATTGATAGTTTCATTTCACCAACAGTGGATTTAAAAAAATCAGGAAATTCTTTTTTTGGGTCTGGAAAGTATCTTAATGAAATGGATTTTACTATAAATGGGTTTAGTCAGAAGATGTATGTGATGGCGGTTAATAAAATTTAAAATGAAGTTAAACTTCAGTGTGCTCGTTATTTCACTACCGGTATGGTCGACAAAGAAAACTCCAAAATAGATAAAGTCGCTTTTACATTTTCCGCTGCCGCAACAACTGCTGATTTATGATTTTTTCTTGATGAAGCGCGTTTATCATTAAGGTGAACGCGTATTGTTAACCGTCTGTGTGTAAACAGTCTTTTTGAAAAAATGAGCGATTTTTGATAGTGAATAAGTGGTGTTAGTGATGCAATTGTATTGGGGAAATCGATAAAAATTAACGGCACTATAGTCTTATTATCGAAATAAATGAAATATAGCGGTTAGTATTGAGATATTTATCATGCTAACCATTGATGCTTCTAACAATGTCAAAATATGCAAAGTGTCATATTGCGAGGTTACTATGGTTAGTGTGACGAGTTATACATATCCAACGGAAACAGAGAATGATAATAGCCAGTTTCAGAGTCAGAGTCAGAGTCAGGGTCTGAGCCAGAGTCTAAGAGATAGTATCGAGGGTAATATTGCTGCATTTGATGCGATGGAACAAAGCGGCCTGCTCGATAATTGTAGAACATTATCTAAAGATGCCACTTTTCGTGAAGTTTTCCGAAATATATTATTATACATTTTAGATTCTTTTCATATCTATCGGCATGATATCAGTGGTAAATTGGTTTCTTATTTTCATGTTACGCCTGAATCAGCGAATGCGAATTATAAAACATGGATCGCTACCACAGGCATGGATAGCTATATAAAAATTGAACAGACCGGCAGTGATAAATTTAAAGTCACTGATGTGTATCGTGAGTTAAATGGCAAGAGTTTGGAAAAAAAGAGTAGGGATAGGGATTTTAGTGGTCGAAATGTGAAAGAGTTTATAGGGTTATTATCAGAGCACGATGTATTGGAAAAGTATCAACTCTCAAAAGTAACAGTTGCTGCAAATGCTCTTAAGTTAGAAGTTGTTAATAATAATTTTAAAAATGAACTCAGCAGTGGAGTTACTGATGCTGAGCACCAATTAAAAAAAGCGTTATATGAACAAACTCAATCAACTCCAGATAAATCAATCCAATATGAATTGATTCCAGATAAATTAATTCCAGATGATTGTAGTTATAAATCAGACATAAAAAAACTAGATGTTCGGGAGGGAGAGTTTAGTGCACTTCTTGCTGATGCATCAAGACATGTTGGAGAGGCTAGCTCATTTATTGCATGTTGTGGAGTTAAAATAAATAGCACTATCCATGAATTACTGAGGAGTAAAACCATGGCTTTGTCTGGTCATGGAGGTGTTAGAAAATATAAAGATTTCGAAAAACTTTTTAGTGAAATTGTATTTACGCCAGATGAATGTAATATTGTGAGAAACTCTCTACAGAAAGATGGTGTTGAGAAAAAAACCAGAGAAAATATTATTTCTTGCCTCTCCAGTATTTCAGGAATAGGTAACCTGTATTATGCTTGTTCACAGGCATTTCCTGTCGCGCTTGATAGGGGGGATATTAATGCAATACAGGCAAGCAATTCTATTTCTGCCGGGTTTAATAGTAACCCAGGGTTTTGTGCTTTGATGGGAAAAACAAATTTTCTTTTTGCTGACTTTTCACAGCATACATTCACACAAACTCATTATATTGTAAAAGCCGAAATAAATGAAGCTGGTAACGATTTTAATATTGCTAATTTCATTTATCGAACATACGGTGAGGATTATATTCATAACGACTCAGTGGATGACTCTCTTAATGAGCGTTCCGCTGAAGATTATAGGTTTCTGGATGACTCTTTGTTACCTGAAAACGATTTCCGCAACAGGAGGAGAAATTTCTCAGGCAATATTGCAATCGCAACCTACAAATAATTCGCTTTTTCGCAATAACACGTACCAAACGCTTACCTTTCAGGTAAGCGTTTTGACGATAAGACCAACATCATTAAGCCAATACATACCCCATATCCAACTTGAACAACATCGCGCTTATCGTTAAGGTATGCGCGTTTTTTATCCGCCAGGACCCAATCATGATCACCGTTGCCCTTATAGACGATCACCTCATCGTCCGCTCCGGCTTTGCGCAG
>JAIJJM010000288.1 GCA_022728415.1 Collinsella sp.
TAAAAAAAGTGTTGACAAAGTGATTTATAGTAGATATAATAATTAAGCACTCAACGAGAGGGCAACTCAAAAGAAGAAAATTGTTAAAAACAAAAAATAAATTAAAAAAAGTTCTTGACAAGATAAACTTCTTGAGTTAAGCTATATAAGCTGACTTTTGAAGCCAGCAAGAAATGTTCTTTGAAAACTAAACAATGCACAATATGTTTTCTAACATAAACGAATGTGCGGTATCTGCTTTTATAGCAGATTACCTAATAAATTCTTTTTAAACAGATAATTAAGAGCCAATCGGTTCTTCGAAAAATAATTTTTTTGGAGAGTTTGATCCTGGCTCAGGACGAACGCTGGCGGCGTGCTTAACACATGCAAGTCGAACGGGGTGTTTATTTCGGTAAACACCAAGTGGCGAACGGGTGAGTAACGCGTAAGCAATCTACCTTCAAGATGGGGACAACACTTCGAAAGGGGTGCTAATACCGAATGAATGTAAGAGTATCGCATGAGACACTTACTAAAGGAGGCCTCTGAAAATGCTTCCGCTTGAAGATGAGCTTGCGTCTGATTAGCTAGTTGGTGAGGGTAAAGGCCCACCAAGGCGACGATCAGTAGCCGGTCTGAGAGGATGAACGGCCACATTGGGACTGAGACACGGCCCAGACTCCTACGGGAGGCAGCAGTGGGGAATCTTCCGCAATGGGCGAAAGCCTGACGGAGCAACGCCGCGTGAACGATGAAGGTCTTAGGATCGTAAAGTTCTGTTGTTAGGGACGAAGGGTAAGAATCATAATACGGTTTTTATTTGACGGTACCTAACGAGGAAGCCACGGCTAACTACGTGCCAGCAGCCGCGGTAATACGTAGGCGGCAAGCGTTGTCCGGAATTATTGGGCGTAAAGGGAGCGCAGGCGGGAAACTAAGCGGATCTTAAAAGTGCGGGGCTCAACCCCGTGAGGGGGTCCGAACTGGTTTTCTTGAGTGCAGGAGAGGAAAGCGGAATTCCCAGTGTAGCGGTGAAATGCGTAGATATTGGGAAGAACACCAGTGGCGAAGGCGGCTTTCTGGACTGTAACTGACGCTGAGGCTCGAAAGCTAGGGTAGCGAACGGGATTAGATACCCCGGTAGTCCTAGCCGTAAACGATGGATACTAGGTGTGGGAGGTATCGACCCCTTCCGTGCCGGAGTTAACGCAATAAGTATCCCGCCTGGGGAGTACGGCCGCAAGGTTGAAACTCAAAGGAATTGACGGGGGCCCGCACAAGCGGTGGAGTATGTGGTTTAATTCGACGCAACGCGAAGAACCTTACCAAGACTTGACATTGATTGAAAGACCTAGAGATAGGTCCCTTCTCTTCGGAGAACAAGAAAACAGGTGGTGCATGGCTGTCGTCAGCTCGTGTCGTGAGATGTTGGGTTAAGTCCCGCAACGAGCGCAACCCCTATACTATGTTGCCAGCATTTCGGATGGGAACTCATAGTAGACTGCCGCGGACAACGCGGAGGAAGGCGGGGATGACGTCAAGTCATCATGCCCCTTACGTCTTGGGCTACACACGTACTACAATGGGATGAACAGAGGGAAGCGAAATCGCGAGGTGGAGCGGATCCCTAAAAGCATCTCTCAGTTCGGATTGTAGGCTGAAACTCGCCTACATGAAGTCGGAATCGCTAGTAATCGCAGGTCAGCATACTGCGGTGAATACGTTCCCGGGCCTTGTACACACCGCCCGTCACACCACGAAAGTCATTCACACCCGAAGCCGGCTAAGGGCCTATGGTACCGACCGTCTAAGGTGGGGGCGATGATTGGGGTGAAGTCGTAACAAGGTAGCCGTATCGGAAGGTGCGGCTGGATCACCTCCTTTCTAAGGAGCATGCGTTACCGAGGTAACGGCATGTGTCGAGCACATTCGAGCATTGTTTGGTTTTGAGAGAATATTTCTCTCAGATATTGATCTTTGAAAACTGCACAGAAGAAGAAATGCAAAAAAACAAATTCACCATATAAGTAGACTGTTAATGATTTATCATTTACAGATACTATAGTTAGAACAAAAGTTCTAACCTCATTAAAAGAATTAGCTTCTCTTATGAGTTTAAAGTGGATTGAACCAAGCATTTTAGGATTTAAACAAATTACATTAGCGAAGACAAACGCAAATGACCTTAAGTAAGTTAAGTGAACAAGGGCATACGGCGGATGCCTTGGCGCCAAGAGCCGATGAAGGACGCGGTAAGCTGCGAAAAGGCATGGGTAGGAGCAAGCATCCTGTGATCCATGCATATCCGAATGGGGCAACCCACCATCAGTCATGTGATGGTACGAAAGAGGCAGACCTGGGGAACTGAAACATCTAAGTACCCAGAGGAAAAGTAATCAATTGAGATTCCCTAAGTAGCGGCGAGCGAAAGGGGAAGAGCCCAAACCAGATAACTTCGGTTGTCTGGGGTTGAGGACCGGCATAAAGAGGAAACTTCTTAGTCGAATGGTTTGGAAAGGCCATGCACAGAAGGTAAAACACCTGTAGGCGAAAAGAAGTCAATCGGGCTGGTATCCAGAGTACTGCGAGACACGTGAAACCTTGCAGGAAGCAGGGGGGACCACCCTCCAAGGCAAAATACTACTTGGCGACCGATAGCGCATAGTACCGTGAGGGAAAGGTGAAAAGAACCCCGGGAGGGGAGTGAAATAGAACCTGAAACCGTATGTCTACAAGCAGTCGAAGCACCTTAAGAGTGCGACGGCGTGCCTATTGAAGAATGAACCGGCGAGTTACATTATGTTGCGAGGTTAAGTGGGAGACACGGAGCCGAAGCGAAAGCGAGTCTTAATAGGGCGACTAGTAACATGGTGTAGACCCGAAACCGCAGTGATCTATCCATGGTCAGGTTGAAGCGCAGGTAAAAATGCGTGGAGGACCGAACCCGTGAGTGTTGAAAAACTTTGGGATGAACCGTGGATAGGGGTGAAATGCCAATCGAACGCGGAGATAGCTGGTACTCCCCGAAATAGCTTTAGGGCTAGCCTCAGGGAAGATTATAGACGGTAGAGCACTGATCTGGCAAGGGGGCGTAAAGCCTACCGACCCTAGTCAAACTTCGAATGGCTATAATTAAGACCCTGGGAGTCAGACTGCGAGTGATAAGACCCGTAGTCAAGAGGGAAACAGCCCAGACCGCCGACTAAGGTCCCCAATGCTGTACTAAGTGGAAAAGGATGTAAGACTTCATAAACAACCAGGATGTTGGCTTAGAAGCAGCCACCATTAAAAGAGTGCGTAATAGCTCACTGGTCGAGAGGCCTTGCGCCGAAGATGTCCGGGGCTCAAGTACAGAACCGAAGTCGCGGCAGGATTATATAATTCTGGGTAGGGGAGCGTTGTATATCCGACTGAAGGTGTACCGGAAGGAGCGCTGGAGGATATACAAGAGAGAATGCCGGTATGAGTAGCGAAAAGAACAGTGAGAATCTGTTCCACCGAAAGCCTAAGGTTTCCTGAGCAACGCTCGTCGACTCAGGGTAAGTCGGGACCTAAGCCGAGGCAAAAAGCATAGGCGATGGACAACAGGTTAATATTCCTGTACCGCTTCAAATCGTTTGAGCAATGGAGTGACACAGAAGGTAGCTTGAGCACGCGATTGGATGTGCGTGTCGAAGGTGGTAGATTGCAGTATAGGCAAATCCGTACTGTATAAGATCGAGAACTGATAGATAGACGATACTTCGGTAAAGTCAAATTCAAGTGAGCCATGCTGTCGAGAAAAGCTTCTAGTGAGAGATGAGGCGCCCGTACCGAAACCGACACAGGTAGGCGGGGAGAGAATCCTAAGGTGCGCGGGAAAACCCTCG
>JAIJJM010000289.1 GCA_022728415.1 Collinsella sp.
AACAACACTTAGCGAGGAGGACCAGGCTCTGTTTCGCCAGTTGATGGCGGGGACTCGCAAGATTAAGCAGGACACGATTGTCCACCGACCGCAGCGTAAGAAAATTAGCGAAGTGCCGGTGAAACGGTTGATTCAGGAGCAGGCCGATGCCAGCCATTATTTTTCCGATGAGTTTCAGCCGTTATTGAATACCGAAGGTCCGGTCAAATATGTTCGCCCGGATGTCAGCCATTTTGAGGCGAAGAAACTGCGCCGTGGCGATTATTCACCGGAATTGTTTTTGGATTTACACGGTCTGACGCAGCTGCAGGCCAAGCAGGAACTGGGCGCGTTGATTGCCGCCTGTCGCCGCGAACATGTGTTTTGTGCCTGCGTGATGCATGGGCACGGGAAGCATATTTTGAAGCAACAAACACCGCTGTGGCTGGCACAACATCCGCATGTGATGGCATTTCACCAGGCACCGAAAGAGTACGGCGGTGATGCGGCTTTGTTGGTGTTGATTGAAGTGGAAGAGTGGTTGCCGCCGGAGTTGCCCTGAATGCTGGCAGCAAATGCCGGAGCAGCGTAAACGCCTTATCCGGCCTACAAATATGTGATAATTCAATAAATTGCAATTCACTTCGTAGGCCTGATAAGACGCATCAGAGCAATACTACGAACTACAGTTCATTCAATACATACTGAAAACGACACGTCGAATCAATCGGTTGCCCACTACTGGTATTCACATTCACCACAATATCGTGAAGTACTTTATCCGTTACCGGATGACGAGTTGGCGTAACCGTTACCGTTGATTTATCACAACCGTAAGAGGTAAAGGTTAACAATTCTGATACCGCGCGGCAGTATGCTCCTCTGCCATCATTATCAGAAAAATTACTGCCATCACAGAGTCTGCCGCCTTCCATCAGGTAGGTCGAAAGCGTGGTGGTCACTGTTGACCCCGTGGACTGAATTCGTAACGCCTTATTATGGCTGACATAATTTTCACTCCAGGAGATATCGTATGAAGCGACCGGTATCGTTGGGCATATTGTGTTATGCACTGTAGGGGCCGTATAGCTTCCAAATCCGGGTAAATCTGTATAGGAATAAAAGGATGCGATCCAAGGGCAACCATAATCATCAGATGCAACGGTAATTTTAAACGTCATATATGCACAACGAAAAATTTTCGTATCTATGCCAGGGCAATTTGAGTTATTAATTGTATCAAAGTCAGTCAGTACCAAAGTTGGAGCTGAACCCGACCCAGACCAGGAAATAACCCGCAACGTATCGCCTTTATACGCAAAAGAATCATATTTCCCATATGCAACCTCCTTTGGCGTTATCACCGTAACATTGAAAACACTGCTCGCTACAGCACCGGTTACCTTGTCCATGGCATAATAAACTCTCACACTGTCAAAACTCGCACTCATAAGTTTATCTCCAGCATAACTTTTAGATGCGCCGACAACACTCAGAACGAGCAGCATTAGGCTCGCGAAAATTATGGTCCATTTTTTCATTTCAGAAATACTCAAAGGTTGCCGTCACTATGGCACTAAAGTCTCCGGACGTTACATCTCGCCCGCTCTTTGCCTGTAACCAGGTATTAAAATTTAGGCTGTTATTTCCCTGATTCAGTGGGAGCGTGACGCCTGTTGTATTGTTGATTGGCACCGATGTGCCTGCCGCAGTTTCAATACCAATCCCAGCGCCGGATGCTGATGACGAGGAGTCAAAGGCCAGAAAGCCGGGTAAAGCACTATCTTCTGTTCCTGTCAACGTTACTTTGACATTAAACGATGTAGAACTATGACAATCTTTCAATTGAAACACCAATGGCACTCGCTCTGACTGCCCAAGGTTCATTAAATCGCTGGCGGCAATGGCAGGAAAATGTACTTCTGCCAACTGGCTACCATTAATCACTGGCGTACACGATTTACTGATTAAATTGCCGGTAAAGTGCAAATTATCTCCTGCTATTGTGGTTCCACTGCCCAGCAACATCAGGCTACTAATAAAAAACAACGTACGCTTTTTCTTCATTGGTAATCTACCTGTAACGTGGCCCAGGCCTCAAAGTCCGCCTCTGGCAAAACGACACCACTCTTTTTTACTGGCACAGCCGTTAACACCGGTAAATCGGTTTCATTCACCACAAGTGGCGTATTGATCGTAAAACTCTGCCCTGCCTGTTTGAGCTGAATGCCTAAACCAGTGATATTGCTGCTTACTGCAGCATTATCAAAATCGCTTGGTGTGCCACTCCAGCTCAAGGTCATTTCCATTAATGGGTCGCGAACCGCCGTATCGCAGGTAATGGAATACGGCACGGTTTGCTCATAATTGCTGCCATTAATGTCATCAATAAGCACATCCTGAAAAGTTATTTCAATGGTTTGAGCGTTGCTAATCGTGCAGTTAGGTGGCTGCACTAAATAACCGTGAAAAGAGACGTTTGAGAGTGCCATCGAGCAAAAGCCCCACAGCAAAATAAGCGAGATCCGTTTCATTGGTAATCCACCACAATTGTGGCACTGGCGTTAAATTCAGCTGCCGCTAACGTTGTACCACTCTGTTTCACCGGCACAGCTTCCAGAACGGGAACTCCCGAGGAAAAATTAAATGGCAACCATGAGCCAGAGGTTAAGTCGAGTATTGTGTGATCACTACTTTTCTGAACCCGAATACCAAACCCAGGAATCCCCGTGCTGATAACTGTTTCACCGTTAATCACGACCGTTGTCGCCTGCATCTGTAGACGCAGGTCATCCATTGCCAGATTGTTACAAACAAGCGAGTAGTCAATGGGACGTTTATAATCAACCCCATTGTTCTTATTAATGAATACATTACCAAACTCAACTGCCGCACCATTTACCGTACAAGGAGGAGGGGCATCGACAAGCACCCGTAAATTCATACTTACTGACTTACTCGCTGCAACTGCAAAGCCGCTACCAACACAACATATCAGTAACCCAGTTACCGCCCAGACAGAACAAGATCCTTTCATACTGGCTCTCCCGGCCTCAGCCTTTGCGGCTCTGCTCTTCATCGACCTGGCAACTGTTACCGTTGCAAGTGAAAAAGAGCGGCATCCGAGCGCCATAGTCGTTGACATAGGTCAGTACCGGCACGCTACCCATCTTCACATTCAGCGGTGCAGAGGTTTTCGGCGACATCACTATTGGCGAGAAACCGGCTGCCGGATTGCCATTTTTCTGTGTGCTGGCATTACTGAAAATGACGTAATACGGTGTCGGGTTATTGACGGTAAATTCCTGACCGTTGCGGGTTAAAGTAACCTTATATTGCCAGGGGTTTTTCATGCTGACGTTCTCCAGCGCCTTCGGTCGCCAGAACAACTTAATACGCGTTTGTAGTGCTATTTGCAGCGTGTTGGCTTTGTTTGATTTTGGCGGGATCTCACGCACGTTGAAGTAGAACAGGCTTTCACGATCGGCAGGCAATTTGTTGATATCCGGCATTCCCTGCACTTTTACCTGCCCGTTCATCATTGAATCGATGCGTTGCACCGGTGGCAGAACAGTTAACGGTGAACTGATCTTGTTACCCTTTTCATCTTCGATCCAGCTTTGGGCCAGATAAGGCAGTTTCGGATCGTTATTGCGCAACGTCACGCTGATTGATTTGTCGCTTTCATTAAATATCAAACGGGTACGATCTGGCGTTACAGAAGCCTGGGCAGACAAACTGGCAGCGCTAAGCAGTAACGCTAGCGTCGTAGCACCCAATTTGGCAGAGCAAAGTAAATCAGACATGGATCATTCCTTAATCACGTTATTGGTTAGCTGAAACAGAAACAGGGGGAT
>JAIJJM010000290.1 GCA_022728415.1 Collinsella sp.
TGATGGGCGAGGGCGCCTGCGTGCTGGTACTCGAGAGCATGGAACATGCGCAGGCGCGCGGTGCGCACATTTATGCCGAGGTCGTGGGCTACGGCAACACCGATGATGCCTATCACATCACGAGCCCCGATCCCGAGGCTGCCGGCATTGCCCGCGCGATATCGCTGGCGGTGGCCGAGGGCGACGTCAAGCCTTCCGAGGGCCTCTACATCAACGCTCACGGCACCTCGACTAAACTCAACGATTCGTCCGAGACGGCGGGCATTAAGCGTGCGCTCGGCGAGGATGCGGCGCGCGCCGCACACGTCTCGTCGACCAAGTCGATGACCGGCCATATGATCGGCGCCACGGGTGCCATCGAGGTCATGGCCTGTGCCATGGCGCTCGAGCAGGGCGTGGTGCCGCCGACCATTAACTACCACACGCCCGATCCCGCCTGCGATCTTGATTACACGCCTAATCGCGCGGTTCGCGCCGACCTTACCTGGGCGCTTTCGACCAACCTGGGCTTTGGCGGGCACAACGCCGCCATCGCGCTGCGTAGATATGCAAGGAGCTAGAGCATGGATTCCAAAAGACTTGCCGAGATAGCCGATGTGATGGAGGACCGCGGCCTTACGCGCGTGCGTGTTGAGGAGCCCGATGGCACCGCGGTCGAACTCGAGCGCGCGAGCACCGCACAGCCGGTTGCCGTGCCCATGCCCATGCCGAGCGCCATGGCTGCTCCGGTTGCGGCTCCCGCAGCTATGCCCGCCGCACCGGAACCCGCCGCGCAGGTACCTGACGCCGCGCCGGAGCCCAAGGGCACCGAGGTGACCGCTCCCATGGTCGGCGTTTTCTATGCTGCCCCGGCGCCGGGCGACGAGCCGTTTGTGCACGTGGGCTCCAAGGTCAAAGCCGGCGAGACCCTCTGCATCATCGAGGCCATGAAGGTTCTCAACGAGGTGACGGCAGAGGCGGATGGCGAGGTGCTCGAGATCTGCGTGGCCGACGGCGACCTCGTGGAGTTCGGCAGCTGCCTCATGAGGATCGGATAGGTGACATCCATGAACAAAGAAGAGCTTAAAGAACTGTTACCGCATCGCGAGCCGATGCTTTTGCTCGACGAAGCCGAGCTGGTGGGCGACGAGGCCCGCGGCAAGATCACGATTACGGGCGACGAGTACTTTTTGCAGGGGCATTTTCCGGGAAACCCGGTCGTTCCCGGCGTGATTCAGTGCGAAATGCTCGCCCAGAACTGCTGCGTGCTGCTGATGGGCGATGAGGAGGCGCGCGGCGCGACACCGTTCTACACGAGTCTGGGCAAGGTGCGCTTTAAGCGTCCGGTGCGCCCGGGCGACACGGTGGATCTGGTGTGCTCCATCACGCGTGCGCGCGGGCCGTTCCGCTTTGCGACGGGCACCGCGAGCGTCAACGGTGAGGTGTGCTGCCGCGCCGATATGTCCTTTGCACTCGTGCACGAAAGTTAAGGAAGGCTTCATGTTCGACAAAGTGCTCATCGCCAACCGCGGCGAGGTCGCGGTCCGTGTTATCCGCGCGTGCCGCGATATGGGCATCAAGACCGTCGCCGTCTACTCCACGGCCGATGCGGACGCGCTGCATGTGCAGCTTGCCGACGAGGCGTATTGCATCGGCGGCCCGCGTCTTGCCGAGAGCTACCTCAACGACGATGCCGTGCTCACCTGTGCCGTGAAGTCGGGGGCAAAGGCGATCCATCCTGGCTACGGTTTCTTTTCCGAGAAGGCGAGCTTCGTGCGCGACTGCAAAAAGTACGGTCTGGCGTTTGTCGGTCCCTCGGCCGAGGTCATCGACAGCATGGGCGACAAGGACGCCGCGCGCCGAACGGCTGCCGCGGCGGGCGTGCCCATCGTGCCGGGCTGCGATTTGCTCAAAAGCCCCGAGGAGGCGACGGCCGAGGCCGAGCGCATCGGCTGCCCCGTGCTCATCAAGGCGCGCGCGGGCGGCGGCGGTCGCGGTATTCGTAAGGTCGAGCGCGTGGAAGACGCGGCAAAGGCCTTTATTGAAGCACGTGCCGAGGGCGAGGCCGTTTTTGGCGACGGCGAGTGCTACATGGAGAAGTTCGTCGCGCCGGCGCACCACGTCGAGGTGCAGATTATGGCCGATAAGCAGGGCCATGTGTTTTCGCTCGGCGAGCGTGAGTGCTCGGTGCAGCGCCGCAACCAAAAGCTGATCGAGGAGAGCCCCGCGCCGTGCCTCGACGGACGGGATGATATTCGCGCGCGCATGCACAAGGCCGCGCGCGACTTGGCTCGTGCCGTTGGCTATGAGGGCGCCGGCACCATTGAGTTTCTGTACTCAGATGACGGCAATTATTACTTTATGGAAATGAACACGCGCCTGCAGGTGGAGCATCCGGTTACGGAGTTTGTGACCGATACCGACTTGGTCAAGTGGCAGCTGCGCGTGGCAGCTGGCCAGCCTCTGCCCTTTGAGCAGGAGGACATGCCGGTCCGCAATCACGCCATGGAGTGCCGCATCAATGCCGAAACGCCGGACTTTCTGCCGTCATGCGGAACGGTCACCGCGTTGCGTGTGCCGGGCGGTCCGCGCGTGCGTTGGGATTCCGCCATGTTTACCGGCGCGAACGTTCCGCCGTACTACGACTCTATGCTCGGCAAGCTCATCGTGTGTGCGCCCACGCGTGACGGCGCCATTCGCAAGATGCGCTCGGCTCTGGGCGAGCTCGTGATCGAGGGCGTGAGCGAGAACAGCGAGCTTCAGCTCGACGTACTGGCAAACGACGAGTTCTTGTCGGGCATGTATCACACCGATCTGATGGGGCATCTCTATGCTGATGAATAGAAAAGCGAAGGCGGTCAATGTTCTTGAGGGGCCGATGACCGAGTCGTGCGCCGAGTTTCCCGCGCGCCACGTGTTTATCAAGTGTCCGGAGTGCCGCCGTGTGATCGATGAGGCGCGTCTGCACGACAACCTCGAGGTGTGCCCCCGTTGCGGCAAACACTTTCGCGTGAGCGGTCGCGCGCGCATGCGCATGACGGTCGACGAGGGCACGTTTGAGGAATGGGATGCCAATCTGGCGTCGGAGGACTTCCTCTCGTTTCCCGGCTATGCCGATAAGCTCAAGGGCGCGGTCGAGCGTTCGGGCGAGCGCGATGCCGTTGTGTGCGGCAGGGGCAAGATCTGCGGTTGTGATTCGGCACTCTTCTTTATGGACGCCAACTTTATGATGGGCTCGATGGGTTCCGTGGTGGGCGAGAAGATCTGTCGCACATTTGAGCGTGCGACCGAGCTGGGATTGCCGGTTGTCGGCTTTACCGTTTCGGGTGGCGCGCGCATGCAAGAGGGCGTGACATCGCTGATGCAGATGGCCAAGATTTCTGCGGCGGTTAGGCGCCACAGCGAGGCGGGCGGTCTGTATATCACGGTGCTCACCGATCCCACGACCGGAGGTGTAACCGCGAGCTTTGCCATGGAGGGCGACATTATCCTGGCCGAGCCCGATGCCCTGACGGCATTTGCCGGCCCGCGCGTGATCGAGCAGAACATGCACAAGCGCCTGCCCAAGGGATTCCAGCGCTCCGAGTTTTTGCTGGAGCACGGCTTTTGCGATGCCGTTGTTCCGCGTGGCGAGATTGCGCTCACGGTAGGCGAGCTGCTGGCGCTGCACGAAGGGCACGCGCCCGGCCTGGGGGCACCGCATGAGATCGTGCATATGGGTCGCCGCGGCAAAAAGCTGGGACACTTGTTTAAGCGCTCGTCGGCACCAAAAACTGCGCTCGAGATTGTCAGGCAGACCCGCTCGGCAGATCGCGCCACGGCGGGCGAGATGATCTCGCTGGGCCTGGAT
>JAIJJM010000291.1 GCA_022728415.1 Collinsella sp.
ACATGCGAGCCTGTCCACGACGCAGATCTACACGCATCTCACGCCCGACCGGCTTAAGCGCGCCGTGGCCCAGGCCCATCCCCGGGGCGAGTAAGCTGGGCGGCTCGCATTGCGCTTAGGTGTGTGGTTTTGATTGCGGGTTGGCAGGAAGAGGTAATCCTGCTATCATTCATCGGGTTGCTTCACGGCAACATGTTTTTATCACGCACGCGCGGCTACTTCATACCGTGGTGCCCGGGCTTTGGTAGCACATGTCCGGGTTGGTTTTGGAGGATGACCCCGCGCGGAGGCAAACCACAGGAGGTTTAACATGGCTACCAAGATTAATATCCGCACCCTGCTCGAGGCCGGCTGCCACTTCGGTCACCAGACCCGTCGCTGGAACCCCAAGATGAAGCCGTTCATCTTCGGTGAGCGCAACGGCATCTACATCCTCGACCTCAAGCAGACCATCCTCGACGCCGACCAGGCCTACACCTTCGTCAAGAACGTCGCCAAGGGTGGCAACGTGCTGTTCGTCGGCACCAAGAAGCAGGCTCAGGAGGCCGTTAAGAACGCCGCTGAGCGCGCCAACATGCCTTACATCAACCAGCGTTGGCTCGGCGGCATGCTGACTAACTTCGTCACCATCCGCTCCCGCATCAACCGCATGGAGGAGCTCGAGGCCATGGTCGAGGACGGCCGCATGGCAGTGCTCCCCAAGAAGGAGCAGGCCGTGCTCGGTAAGGAGCTCACCAAGCTTCAGACCAACCTCGGTGGCGCCCGCGACATGAAGGGTCTGCCCCAGGCTCTCTTCGTCATCGACACCAAGCGCGAGGAGAACGCCATCAAGGAGGCTCAGCGCCTGAACATCCCCGTCGTCGCCCTGATCGACACCAACTCCGATCCCGACGAGGTCGAGTACGGCATCCCCTGCAACGATGACGCTATCTCCGCTGTCACCCTTATGTGCGAGCTCATGGCTGACGCCTGCCTCGCTGGCTCCGGCAAGGAGCAGGTCTCCGAGGCCGAGATGGCCGCTGAGCCCAAGGCCGAGTAAATCAGTCTTAGTTCATTCTTTTTCATCTCTTTGAAAGGAACCACAATGGCCCAGATTACCGCCGCTATGGTCAAGCAGCTCCGCGAGATGACCGACTCCCCGATGATGGAGTGCAAGAAGGCTCTCGTCGAGGCTGACGGCGACATGGACGCCGCTGTCGACGTCCTGCGCAAGAACGGCCTCGCCAAGGCTGCCAAGAAGGCTGGCCGTGAGACCAACGAGGGCGCTGTCGCCGCGTTCGTCTCCGAGGACGGCAAGACCGGCGCTCTGCTCGAGCTCTCCTGCGAGACCGACTTCGTCGGCTCCAACGCCAAGTTCACCGGCTTTGCTTCCAAGGTCGCTGAGGTTGTCGCTACCACCGAGCCCGCTGACGTCGACGCTCTGCTCGAGAAGCCGATGGGCGAGGAGACCGTTTCCTCCGAGCTCACCGAGATGATTCATATCATGGGCGAGAATATGAAGATCTCCCGTTTCGCCGCCCGCAAGGCCGAGAACGGCGCTCTCGCTTCTTACATCCACATGGGTGGTAAGATCGGCGTTCTCGTCGAGTTCGCTTTCGAGAAGGCCGAGACCGCTCAGGCTGAGTCCTTCAAGACCTTTGCTCATGACGTTGCCCTTCAGGTTGCCGCCGTCGCCCCGATCTGCGCTACCCGCGATCAGGTTCCGGCCGAGACCGTCGAGCACGAGAAGCAGATCTACATGGCTCAGGCTGCCGAGTCTGGCAAGCCCGAGGCTATCCAGGAGAAGATGGCTGTTGGCCGTCTGGAGAAGTTCTACAAGCAGTCCGTGCTCACCGAGCAGGAGTTCATCAAGGACAGCTCCCTCACCATCAAGAAGTACGCTGAGCAGGTCTCCAAGGAGCTCGGCGACACCATTACCGTCGTTGCCTTTGACCGTCTGGTCCGTGGCGAGTAAATAAGCTCTTGTAGCTGGTAATGAGCAGGCTGTGGGTTTTACTCACAGCCTGCTTTTTCATGGCTCCCCGTTGAGCCTTTGATATTATGTTGTGAGTCTAATTAAAGGAGGATCGCTTTGTCCGACATCCGATATAAACGCGTGCTTCTGAAGCTCTCCGGCGAAGCGCTGATGGGCGATGGCAACTACGGCATCGACCCCAAGGTTACCGATCATCTTGCCAAGCAGGTCAAGGAGCTGCTCGCCTTTGGTCATGAGGTCGGCGTCGTTGTCGGCGGCGGCAACATTTTCCGCGGCATGGCCGGTGCTGCCGGTGGTATGGAGCGCGCCCAGGCCGATTACATGGGCATGCTCGCTACCGTTATGAATGCGCTTGCCCTGCAGGATGCTTTCGAGCACAACGATGTTCCCTGCCGCGTGATGAGCGCTATCCAGATGAACGAGATCTGCGAGCCCTATATTCGCCGCCGTGCCATCAACCATCTGTCCAAGGGCAACGTCGTTATCTTCGCCGCCGGATCGGGTAATCCGTACTTTACGACTGACACCGCTGCGTCCCTTCGCGCCTGCGAGATCGGTGCCGAGATTCTGATTAAAGCCACCAAGGTTGATGGCATCTACGACAAGGATCCCGTCAAGTGCGCCGACGCCGTCCGATTTGACAAGATCACCTATCACGAGGTGCTCGTTCGCGGCCTGCAGGTTATGGATTCCACGGCTACGGCTCTTTGCCAGGACAACCGTATGCCCATTTTGGTCCTCAACATCGATGGCGAGGACACCGTCAAGCGCGCGCTCGCGGGTGAGCCCGTCGGCACGCTCGTCTATCAGGAGGATTAAGCATGGCAGAGAATATCACCGCCCACATGGACAAGTCACTCGAGTCCCTCAAGCACAACTTCTCCAAGGTCCGCACTGGCCGCGCTAACGCCAACATCCTGTCCGACATCACCGTCGACTACTACGGTGTTCCCACGCCCGTCACGCAGGTTGCCGCCGTTAAGACCCCCGAGGCCCACATGCTGCTTATCGAGCCGTGGGACAAAGCACTCATCAATGCCATCGTCAAGGCCATCGGTGCCTCCGACCTTGGCATTACCCCCAATTCCGATGGTACCGTCGTGCGTCTGCCGTTCCCGGCTCCCACCGAGGAGCGTCGTCGCGAGCTCGTTAAGGAGTGCCGCGAGTACGCCGAGCAGGCCAAGGTCTCCATCCGCAACATCCGCCGCGACTTTAACAACAAGCTCGAGCGCGACGAGGAGCTCACCGAGGACGATGTCCGCCGCGAGCAGGCCAAGGTTCAGAAGCATACCGATGAGTATGTTGCTAAGGTCGAGGAGCTTCTGAAGGAAAAAGAAGCCGAGGTCATGGAGATCTAAGGTGCAATACGACGAGCATAAACTGGTCGAGTACTTTGCCGACGCCCCTGCGGGCGTCGGTTTTTCCGACCTTGACCTCAATAACATTCCGCACCATATTTCGTGCATCATGGACGGCAACGGCCGTTGGGCTACGGCGCGCGGTCTTGCCCGTACCGAAGGCCACAAGGCCGGCATCGTCTCGCTGCGCGAGATCATTACCGCCTGCGTGCGCCTGGGCGTCGACGTTCTTTCGGCCTATGCGTTTTCGACCGAAAACTGGAATCGCCCGCAGCACGAAGTCAACGTTCTGATGCACCTGTTTGCCAAGACGTTTATCGATGAGCTGCCGCTGCTTAAGCGCGAGAATGTTCGCGTTGTCTTTTTGGGCGATATTTCCGCGCTGCCCAAGAAGACCCGCGACGTCTTTGAGCGCGGCCTTGCCGAGTGCGCCGACCATTCCGGTATGACGCTGGCGCTGGCCGTTAACTACGGTGCCCGTGCCGAGAT
>JAIJJM010000292.1 GCA_022728415.1 Collinsella sp.
CTTACGACCTCAGCGCCGAAGCAGGCACCGCGAGCAACAATGGCAAGTTCGTCGGCACGGGCTATAACGACACCTTCTTTGCCACCGCAGGTACTGACACTTACGACGGCTCCGGCGGCTGGGTGTACAGCTCCGGCACCGGAACGTGGCTGGCAAACGGCGGCATGGACGTGGTTGATTTCCGCCTCTCGACGGTGGGCGTGACCGCGAACTTAAGCAGCACCGCCGCACAGGCCACCGGCTTTAACACCTCGACATTTACCAATATCGAAGGCATTTCCGGCTCGAATTTTAACGACACTCTGACCGGCAGCAGCGGCGATAACCAACTGGAAGGGCGCGGCGGCAACGACACCCTTAACATCGGAAACGGCGGTCACGATACCTTGCTCTATAAATTGCTCAACGCCAGTGACGCTACCGGCGGCAACGGCTCAGACGTGGTGAATGGCTTTACGGTAGGGACATGGGAAGGCACCGCCGACACCGATCGCATTGATATCCGCGAGTTGTTACAGGGCAGCGGCTACACCGGCAACGGCAAAGCCAGCTACGTCAACGGCGTGGCAACGCTGGATGCGCAGGCTGGAAACATCGGTGATTTTGTCAAAGTCACCCAGAGCGGCAGCGACACCATCGTGCAGATCGACCGCGACGGCACGGGCGGCACTTTTGCGGCAACTAACGTGGTCACGCTGACGGGCGTGCATACCGACCTCGCCACTTTGCTGGCGAATCATCAGTTGATGGTGGTGTAGAGAATGAAAAAAAATGCCCAGTCCGTGGAAGCCTGGCTGGAGGCGATGATCGCCGTGGCGCGTTATTACCGCCTTGATTTTTCTCAGGAGAATGTGCGCGCGACCGTCAACTGGGAGCGCGACAGTAAGCGGGAGGAGTTACTCACCGACATGGCGCGGCAGTTGGGGATGGGGCTTCGGCTGGTGGAGTTCTCCACCGACTCGCTCAACCCGTGGCGGCTGCCGTTGATCGCCGTTTTTGATAATCAACAAATTGGCGTGATCACCCGCCGTGACAATCACGACAATATCAGCATTCAGTTTAGCGGTGACGAAGGGCTGGAAACTACGCTTAACGTCGCGGATGTTGAGGATAAAATCGTTGAACTGGCGCTACTGCGCCCGCTCAGCGCCATCCCTGACGCGCGGGTAGATGACTATATTCGCCCGTATCAGGCGAACTGGTTCTGGAGCCTTTCGCTAAAAGACTGGCGGCGCTACGGCGATATTATGCTGGCCTCGCTGGTGGCGAACGTGCTGGCGCTGGCGGCGATGATTTTCTCGATGCAGGTTTACGACCGGGTGGTTCCGGCGCAATCGTACCCGACGCTATGGGTGCTGTTCGCCGGGGTGATGATGGCGATCCTGTTTGAGTTCTGTATGCGCATGGTGCGCACACATCTTTCGGATGTGATCGGCAAGCGGGCGGATCTGCGCATTTCGGATCGCGTTTTTGGTCACGCATTACGGCTGAAAAATAACGTGCGATCGAAATCCACCGGATCGTTTATCTCGCAGATCCGCGAGCTGGAATCGGTGCGGGAGCTGATTACTTCCACCACCATCGGCGCGGTGGCGGATCTGCCGTTCTTCCTGCTGTTTGTCTTTATTTTATGGATGATCGGCGGCTGGCTGGTGCTGGTGGTTTTGCTGGCGCTGCCGTTATTGGTGATCCCCGGCCTGCTGGTGCAACGCCCGCTGGCGCGGCTGGCGAACGAAGGGATGCGCGAGTCGGCGGTGCGTAACGCTACGCTGGTGGAAGCCGTGCAGTCGATTGAAGATATTAAGCTGCTGCGCGCCGAACAGCGTTTTCAGAATCAGTGGAACCACACCAACGACGTGGCCTCGTCCATCAGCATGAAGCAACGTTTTCTCACCGGGCTACTGCTCACCTGGACCCAGGAAGTGCAGTCCATCGTTTACGTGGTGGTACTTCTGGTGGGCTGCTTTATGGTGATGAACGGCGACATGACTACCGGCGCACTGGTCGGGACGACGATCTTGGCTTCGCGCACCATCGCGCCGCTGTCGCAGATATCCGGCGTGCTCTCGCGCTGGCAGCAGGCGAAAGTGGCGCGCAACGGACTTGATGAACTGATGAAGCGCCCGGTGGATCAGCCGGAACACGGCAAACTGGTGCATAAAGCGGTGCTACACGGCAATTATCAGTTCAGCAACGCTATCTTTTATTACGACGAAGAAGAGAAAATTGCCGATGTGGCGATTGGCAAACTCAACATTCAGGCCGGAGAGAAAATCGCCATTCTTGGGCGCAACGGCGCGGGTAAATCAACGCTACTGCAAATGCTCGCCGGAATGCGTATCGCCCAGCAGGGGCAGGTGCTGCTGGATAACATCAGCATCGGTCAGCTTGATCCGGCGGATCTGCGCCGCGACATGGGGCTGCTGAGCCAGACCGGGAGACTCTTTTTCGGTTCGCTGCGGGAAAACCTGACGATGGGGATGCCGGAAGCCAGCGATGAAGATATCGAACGCGCGTTAACCCTCAGCGGGGCGCTGCCGTTTGTGCAGAAGCAGAAAAACGGCCTCAACTACATGATTCAGGAAGGGGGATTTGGCCTCTCTGGTGGTCAGCGGCAAACGCTGCTGCTGGCGCGGCTGCTCATCTCTCAACCCAATATCGTGCTGCTCGATGAACCCAGCGCCTCGCTGGACGAAATGGCGGAAGCGCATTTAATCGAACAACTGAAACAGTGGATTGGCCATCGCACGCTGATTATCGCCACTCACCGCACGGCGATGCTGCAACTGGTGGACCGCATTATCGTGATGGATCAGGGGCGGATTGTGATGGATGGCGCGAAAGAGGCCATTTTGCGTGAACAGAGCGAACCCACGGCGCGACGGGTGGTGTTGCAGGAGAAGAATAAGGGGTCTGCCGCATGAACGGACAACTGCAATACAACCGTGGCCTGACTGAACCCCGCTTGCCGCGTTCGGCGCTGGCGGTACGCGTTACCGCTGTGATGCTGCTCTGTTTTCTCGGCTGGGCGTGGTACTTCCAGCTTGATGAAGTCACCACCGGCAGCGGCACGGTAGAACCCTCCGGGCGCGAACAGGTGGTGCAGTCGCTGGAAGGCGGAATTCTGTATCATCTCGACGTCAAGGTTGGCGATATTGTTGAACAGGGCCAGCCACTGGCGCAGCTTAACCGCACCAAAACGGAATCCGACGTCCAGGAAGCAATGTCGCGGCTGTACGCGGCGCTGGCAACCTCGGCGCGGCTGCGGGCGGAAGTGAGTAATAAACCGCTGGTCTTCCCTGACGAACTGAATAAATTCCCCGAACTTATCGAGTCGGAAACGGCGTTGTACAACACTCGCCGCGATGGGCTGAACAAAGCCACCACCGGGCTGACGCAGGGGATTAGCCTGGTCAACCGCGAACTGGCGATGACCCAGCCGCTGGTAAAACAGGGGGCGGCGAGCAGCGTTGAAGTGCTGCGCCTGCAACGCCAGGCCAATGAACTGGAAAACAAACTCAGCGACGTGCGCACGCAATACTACGTTCAGGCGCGCGAAGAGTTAGCAAAAGCCAATGCGGAAGTGGAAACCCAGCGTTCGGTGATCCGTGGACGGGAAGACTCCCTCACCCGGCTCAACTTTACCGCGCCGGTACGTGGCATTGTTCAGGACATTGACGTCACCACGGTTGGCGGCGTTATTGCCCCCGGTGGTAAACTGATGACCATCGTGCCGCTGGATGAGCAACTGCTGATCGAGGCAAAAATCTCCCCGCGCGATGTGGCGTTTATCCATCCGGGGCAAAAATCGCTGG
>JAIJJM010000293.1 GCA_022728415.1 Collinsella sp.
CCGGATGAATGATCTGGTGGATGGCGTGAGAATCACAGGAGAAGTGAAACTGGACGATGAGGATATCTATGCGGAAGACGTAGATACAACCGTTCTTCGGAAAAGAATTGGCATGGTGTTCCAGCAGCCTAATCCGTTCCGCAAGTCCATTCGCGACAACATCACGTTTGCGCCTAAGCGCCACGGCATCACCGACCGTGACGAGCTCGATCGCATGGTCGAGGAGAGTCTGCGCGGCGCGGCGCTGTGGGACGAGGTCAAGGACAAGCTCGACAAGAGCGCCTATGCGCTTTCAGGCGGTCAGCAGCAGCGCCTGTGCATCGCGCGCACGCTGGCGCTCAATCCCGACGTGATTCTGTTCGACGAGCCCTGCTCGGCGCTCGACCCCATCTCGACGCTGGCGATCGAGGACCTTATGTCATCGATTGTGGCTGAGCGCGCCATCGTCATCGTGACGCACAACATGGAACAGGCGTCGCGCGTGTCCAACCGCACGGCGTTCTTCTACATGGGCGATATGGTCGAGTACGACGAGACTGACGAGATTTTCCAACGGCCCAAGGATCAGCGGCTGAATGATTACCTCACCGGCATGTTCTCCTAGTCCGGGACATGCTTGAGGCCCGTGGCGGCCACGGTCGCCACGGGACTGATTGGAGAGGCGGGTCATCTCTTGCGGGAGATGGCCCGCTTTTTTGCGTCGTGTGCGGTCGCCGACCTGCCAAAAAGGGACAGGTTTATTTTGGTAGGTTTAACGTTTTACCATAGTACGCACTTGGGTGTTCCGACGTTTGACCAGATAAAACCTGCCAAAATAAACCTGTCCCTTTTTGGCAGGTTTTGGGGTGGGGCTCGCTGCTATCATGGACAACGTTGAATTTCTACGAAGGAGCAGGGCATATGGCGATTCTTTTGGGATGCGATTCCGTCAGCCTAGAGTTTCCCACCAAGCATATTTTCGATAGCGTAACGCTCGGCGTGGCCGAGGGCGACCGTATTGGCATCGTCGGTAAAAACGGCGACGGCAAGTCGACGCTGCTGAGTGTGCTCGCGGGCACGCTGGAGCCCGACGACGGCCGCGTGACGCATCGCCGCGGCACCACGATCGGATTGCTCGGTCAAAAAGACCAGCTTGTCGACACCGATACCGTGCATCATGCCGTTGTGGGCGACACGCCCGAGTACGAGTGGGCCTCGAGCCCGCGTACGCGCCAGATTCTGGCCGGCCTCATGAGCGATGTGCCCTGGGAGGGCAAGGTGAGCGAGCTTTCGGGTGGCCAGCGCCGCCGCGTGGACCTTGCGCGCCTGCTGATTGGCGACTACGACGTGCTCATGCTCGACGAGCCCACCAACCACCTGGACATGCGCACCATCAACTGGCTCGCGCGTCACTTAAAGGCTCGCTGGCTGCGCGGTCAGGGCGCCATGCTCGTGGTCACGCACGATCGCTGGTTCTTGGACGAGGTCTGCACCAGCATGTGGGAGGTCCACGACGGCCAGGTCGATCCCTTCGAGGGCGGCTACTCGGCATACATCCTGCAGCGTGTGGAGCGCGACCGCATGGCCGCCGTTACCGAGGAGCGCCGTCGCAACATGGCGCGCAAGGAGCTCGCGTGGCTGAGCCGTGGCGCCCA
Organism: Collinsella sp.; assembly: GCA_022728415.1. The sequence continues at coordinate 1,635 of JAIJJM010000293.1, forward strand.
GGCCCGTTCCACCAAGCCCAAGTTTCGCGTGGATGCCGCCCGCGAGCTGATCGCCGACGTGCCGCCCGTGCGCGACGAGCTGGAGCTCAAGCGCCTCGCCGTGAGCCGCCTGGGCAAGCAGGTCATCGACGTGATCGACGTTGACGCCGGCTATGCGGATGCCGGCGGCGCGCCCAAGCAGGTGCTGACCGATGTGACCTGGCTCATTGGTGCGGGCGACCGCTATGGTCTTTTGGGCGAGAACGGCGCCGGCAAGTCGACGCTGCTCGATGTGATCAGGGGCAAGATTGAGCCCCTGCGTGGCCGCGTGAAGATCGGCCAGACAGTGCGTTTTGGCGTGCTATCGCAGCAGCTCGAGGAGCTCGAGCCCTACATGGGCGACACGATCCGCGAGGTGCTGAGCAACTATAAGAAGTATTACGTCATCGACGGCAAGGAGACCTCGCCCGAGAAGCTTTGCGAGCGCCTGGGCTTTACGACGCAGCAGCTCTGGAGCCGCATCGGCGACCTTTCGGGTGGGCAGCGCCGTCGCCTGTCGCTGCTGCTGACGATCCTGGACGAGCCTAACGTGCTTATCCTGGACGAGCCGGGCAACGACCTGGATACCGACATGTTGGCGATTGTCGAGGACCTGCTCGACGGCTGGCCGGGCACGCTGATCCTGGTGACGCACGACCGCTTTTTGATGGAGCGCGTAACCGACCAGCAGTGGGCGCTGCTTGACGGTCATCTGACGCATATGCCCGGCGGCGTCGACCAGTACCTGCGCCTGTGCAACGCCACGGCCGAGGGCGAGCCCGTGGGCGCACCGAGCGCCAAGACCGGCACGTTCGACACCGGTGCCGCAGCGGTTGCGGCTGAAAAGCCCAAGACGAGCGGGCAGCCCAACGGTCTTTCCAACGCCGAGCGCCAGAAGCTCCGTCGCGAGGTGAGCTCGCTCGAGCGCAAGATGGAGACGCAGCGCGCCCGCGTGGAGGAGGCCGAGGCCGCGATGGCCCAGGTTGATCCCACCAACTACACGGCGCTGGGCGAGCAGCAGGCAAAGATCGACGAGGCTCACGCCGCCATGGACGAGCTGGAGATGGCGTGGCTCGAGGTGAGCGAAAAGCTCGAGGGCGAGGAGTAGACGAGGATGATCAAGGCCGCATTTTTCGATGTTGACGGCACGCTGCTGAGCTTTAAGACGCACCGGATTCCGGCGTCGGCGCAGCAGGTACTCGACAGCTTTCACGAGCAGGGAATCGCATGCGTGATCGCCACGGGCCGTCCGACCTACCAGATGCCCGATTGGCTGTTCAACTTGGGTTGGGATGCGTACATTACGCTTTCGGGCCAGCACTGCTTTGATGCCGGGGGCGTCTACCGTAGCTGCCCGATTGATCCGGACGACGTTGCGGTAATTGTGGACCAGGTGGCGCAGGGACGCTACGACTCGCTGTGCATGCAGGGCGAGAACTCGTTTGTGAACCGCCTGTCCGAGCGCGTGGTGACGGCCGGCAACAACGCGGGAATCGTCTACCACGAGGAGCCGTTTGATCACGCCTTCGATGCGCCGGTTTACCAGTTCTGCGCCTTTGTGGATCCGTCCGACGAGCATATTGTGACCGATGCCGTGTCGCATTCGCTCACCACGCGTTGGTGCGATCTGTTCTGTGACATTATTCCGGCCAACGGCGGCAAGGACCTGGGCGTGGCGGCGACGCTGGAGCGCCTGGGCATCGACGCGAGCGAGGCGATCGCCTTTGGCGACGGCGAGAACGACCTGTCGATGTTCTCGGCCGTGGGCACAAGTGTGGCCATGGGCAACGCGCAGGAGACCGTGAAGGCCGCAGCGACCTACGTTACGACCGCCGTGGACGACGACGGAATCTACAACGCCGCCAAGCACTTTGGGCTACTGTAGCCACGGGCCGGCACTTAGGGACGTTCCTTTTCTGCCGGCAGCTGGGGACACTCCTTGCGAGCGTGCCACCGCCCCGCTCCTGTGCTGCACATTTTGTGAAACGCGGTTAACTTTTTAGACAACGTAGTAAGACATGGGCAACTTTTGCGGTAAAGTAAATCTAATAAAAGTATCCAAAGGCTAACTAGAAGCCATCGCGAAAGGCAGCCCATGGCCCTGCGTGAATCCGGAGAAGACTATCTCGAATCGATCTACGTT
>JAIJJM010000294.1 GCA_022728415.1 Collinsella sp.
GCTTGACGTAGTCGCGAACGGTATCGATGCGACCGTTATACTGCGATCCAAGCGTAGCAATAAAGAAAATGGTGATGAGCTTGGCAAGCTCAACCGGCTGGAAGGTCAGGCCGATACCGGGAATCTTGATCCAGCCCGTCATGCCCAGACCGCCCGTATAGGACAGACCCGGAATCTTGGGCGAGAAGATCACGACCAGGTCGATGACGAGCAGCGCCGTCGAGAAATTGGAAATACCGCGCAGGTCGGTACGCCAGACGAGCACTGCCAGCACCGCCCCGATACCGATTCCCAGCAGATGGCGTGAGAACGAGGCATCGGCCTTAAACTGCGAGGCCGACCAAATGATGATGGCGCCATAGGCAACGAGCGCGACGGTAGCCAGCAGCACACCGATATGTACCTTCTGGCGAAACGTGCCGCGCGAGGCCGAGAGCTGCTTGTTAACGCGGTCCAGGCTGCTGCGGGAGCCGGTCTTGGTTGAGCGGAACAGGTCCGCCGGCGAAAAATCCATCGCAACCTCCTATCGAACCGAAGAATCGCCCGTAGCCGATGAGGTATCGGGCTCGTCATAAATCACGCCGAGCACGTCGCGCACGACATGCATCGCGGTATCTGAGCCGCCGCCGCCCTGCTCCAGGACAGTCGCGATGACATACTTGGGATCATCGGCCGGTGCGTAGGCGCAAAACCATGCGTATTCGTCCTCGCCGCTTTTCTCGCCCGTGCCCGACTTGCCGTACACCTGCGGCGTCAGGCTGCTAAAGTGGGCGGCCAGCGACGTCGAGGCCGTGTAGATCACGTCGTGCATACCGTTGCGGACGAGTGCCAAGTCGGCATCGCTGTTGATCTTGGCCTCCAGGCGTTTCTTCTTGCCCTTGCCGTTGTACTTATAGGCATCGCCGTCGCCATCGCGCGACACGGCAGACAAAAACACGTGAGGCACGTACTGTTTGCCGCCGTTGGCAAGACCCATATAGGCACACGCCATCTGCAGGGGCGTCACCAAAATGTCACCCTGGCCGATGGCGATGTTCGTCATATCGCCGGCATTCCATTTGCGGTCTTCGGCAGAGGCATCGGTAAAGTACGACTCTTTCCATTCGGCATCGGGAATGCGGCCGGCACCCTCGCTTGGCAGGTCAATGCCGCAGGTCTTGCCCAGCCCCCAGCGACGAAAGACCTCCTGCAGACCCTCGGGGTGCTGGTCGTTGTAGAAAAATGCCTTACCCATGTCGTAGAAGACGGGGTCGCACGAGTTGGCGATACCCGACTGCAGCGTCATGATGCCGTGGCCAGACGTCAGCCAGCAGCGCTTGCCCCAAGCCTTGCCCAGGCCCGTCCAATAGCCCGTGCAGTTGGTCGTCTGCGTTGAAGTGTAGGTTCCAAACTCAAGACCGGCCAGTGCCGAGAGTGGCTTAATGGTCGAGGCCGACATGTACTGGCCGCTAATAGCGCGGTTGAGCAGCGGGTGCGAGCCCTTGTCGTCGTTGAGCTCGGTCCACACGTCGTTGGAGACACCACCGATAAACACGGACGGATCGAACTTGGGCTCACTTGCCATGCCCAGAATCTCGCCATTGTTGGGATCGAGGCACACCACGGCGCCGTTGCCGGCATTGCTGTGGCCCGTGTTCTTGGCGAGTTCGATAGCACCCGCAAGCGCCGTCTCGCAGGCTTGCTGAATCTTGAGGTCGAGCGTGAGCTTAATGTCGGAGCCGGCCTTGGCGGGCACGGCGCCGGCCTGCCCGGTCACGTTGCCCGAGGCATCGACCTTCACCGTCTGCTCGCCGCGAATACCCTGCAGCAAGTTCTCGTAGTAGCTCTCGACGCCCGCCTGGCCCACGATATCGCCCGACTGGTACGTAATCTGACCGGCTGAGCTATCGTTATCGCCCGAAGCCTTCTTATTCTGCACCTCGAGCTGTTCGGAGGTGATGGTACCGGTGTAGCCCAAAATGTGACAGGCCGTCTCGCCGTAGGGGTACTGGCGCTCGGTGCGCTCGGCAATCTTGACGCCCGGGAACTCACCGGCATGCTCCTTGATATAGGCAACCGTGGAGCGGCGCACGTCCGTCGCGATGGTATGCAGGCTCTGAGCGCCCTCGGAATTGTCCTGAATATTGCGCAACACCGCAACATAGGGCATACCGAGCACATTGGCAAGATGGTGCACCAGCACGGTGTCATCGGCCAGGTCGCGATAGGCGACGACGGCAAGCGAGGGACGGTTTTGCACAAGTGCCACGCCATTGCGATCAAGGATTCGCCCGCGCACAGCCGGCGTGGTGACGGTACGGGTCTGGTTGCTCTTGGCCTGCTTGTCGTAGTAGCCCGACGAGACCATCTGCATACCCCACAGCTTGACGGCGAGCGCGGCAAACATCGCGCCCACGCCGGTGGTGAGGATGGAGAAGCGACCCTTGAAGGCGGTCGCGGCGGTATTGCCCTCGCCCTCGGTGGCGCGCGGGGCCGTTCCATGTTGCGTATCGTAGGTAAAACGGGAATCGCCGCGGCGCATGATGACCAGCGCGACCACAATGGCCACGACCAGCACGATACCGGCGATGATGACCGTCATCTGGGAAGACATCTATGGGCCTCCCCTATTTGAGTTTGCGGGTCTTGGGCTTGAAGCGCATGCCCGCCTGACGACCACCGCGTGCGGAGAATCCGTAACCGGACTGCGGCACGACGCCGGACAGCAAAAACGGAATGGCAACCAGACCCGTCAGGATCGAAGACGGCAGGGCGTGTCCAAAAACAGCCACCACAAAGCTCGTCTCCAGACCCATAAACAGCAAGATGATGCTGTAGACCACGTTGATGGCAAGTGCGAAGGCGCCCACGGTAATACCGCGCGCGCTCGGGGAGCCGCCCGTCTGACCGGCCGCACTGTGCACCAGGGCAAAACTGCCCACCGTCAGCAGCAGCGACATAACGCCCACCGGAACGGCGGCGGAAAGATCATAGAACAGGCCACTGCAAAAACCGCAGACGACAGCCCGCGTGGGGTCGCCCGAGAACACACTCAGGCACACCAGGATAATCATGAAGTTGACGCGACCGCCCGCAATGGAGATCTGCGGTGCCAGGCCTGCCTGCAGCAGCACGCACACGATGGCGGCGATCACAAACGTGCGGGAGCTCATCCCCTGCTCGCGTAGATCCATGGACATGCCCTCCCTATTCGCTCGAGCCGGAATCGGTCGTCTCGGACGAGTCGGAGCTCTCGTCCGAACCCCCGACCTTCGTCTTGGTCGCAGCGTCGCGCGAGGTGCCCTGCGGCGTGCTGTTGGCCGTGCTCACGTCCTCATCCGAGGCCGACTGCTCGTCGGTCAGCGAGGTGATGACGAGCACCTCCTCATTATTCTCTGCCGTGGTCTGGGCGCGTACGACAATGGTGTAATACACATCGTTGGCCGACTTTTCCACCGAGGAAACGGTGCCGAGCGGCAGGCCCTTGGGGAACACGCCGCCAATGCCGGAGGTCACGATGATGTCGCCCACTTTGACATCGGAGTCGACGCTCACGTACTCAAGGCGCAGGGTGCCATCGGGTTGGCCCTGCAGCATACCCTGGGCGCGCGTATCCTGCACCATAGCCGACACGCCCGAGTTCTCGTCGCCGATCAGGCGCACAGTAGAGGTCTTGGCCGATACCTCGATAATCTGGCCGATAACACCGGCAGAACTCGTCACGGGCATGTTGATGGTAAGGCCGTCGGCAGAGCCCTTGTCGATGGTAACGGTCGAGGTCCAGGCATCGCCCGACGCACCGACAATACGAGCAG
>JAIJJM010000295.1 GCA_022728415.1 Collinsella sp.
ATCGCCGCACCCGACCATTCGCCCACCAAAACGGGGAACCCAGTTTCGACCGCCTCTTTGAGCTCACGCTTGTTGCGCGAAATCGCCGTCGTCAGACCGCGGGGGCTCGTGATGTCGAGTGCATACTCGTCGCGGTAATGGTACAGGTGAAGGTCCATGTAGACATTCTTGTACTTGGCACCGCGCATAAAATGCTTCCACTCGCCAGGGTGTCCCGAAGAGGAAAAGACGACGATCTTGTCCTCGGGCATATACGAACGAACGAGCTCGTACGCGTCACGATAGAAGTTGCGCAGGTAGTGCGCCGGAATACCGTCCGTCATGGTAAAGAGGCTCTTGCGTACGCTCATCTGCGGCGTATCCAACAGCTCGATGCCCAGCAGGCTCTCGGCCTCGCCATAGCGATCGGCCAGGCGCTCGAGCACATCGAGCGCAACGTGACGGCCATTGGTGGACGAATGCCACTCAGCGACGACTTCCGGCGTCGTGGGCGAATCGTTGGAATCGCCCTGACCGCCGGGTACGGTCGCCAGATTGAGCAGTACGCGGATGTTGTACTTGGCAGCCCACTCAATAGCACGGTCGATATAATCGACGACCGAGATGTAGGAGGCATCGGACTCCTGCGAGCCAAAGGCATACCATGGCACCGGCAGGCGCACGGCGTTGAGACCGATCTGCGCCATACGACGAAAATCGTCCTCGCTCACAAACGTCTCGTAATGGTGACGCATGCGCTCGTTATAAGCAGCGGTGCCCATGGCCTCCTGCAGCTCGGCTGCATTGGATGCTCCGGTCGCTGCATAGAGCGACGGGGTCACCCAGGGCTCGGGAATAAACCAGCCAGAGAGATTAACGCCGAGAATCCTCTCCATCACGGCCCCCTTCGAATCGCGCAGGTCGAACCTGCATCGTGTTGCATAGGAAAAGTATCGGTTTGAGTATACCCGCGCGTGCGGACAGGCGACCGAACGGTCTATAAAGTGGCGCAAAAGTGGGAGGAATGCCGGGCAGGCGGGCCCGAGATGGCGCGTCGAAATGCACATATGCGCCGGAAGTAGGCGGCCGGAAAGCGTGCCCCGTTTGTTCGCAAAAGACGGGGATGCATTTTCCGTTCGAGGCCTCAACCGGAAAATGCATCCCGTTCTAAGCGCGGGATCTGGAACGCAGTTTCCGCCAAGGGCCGCAAAAGGAAAGTGCGTCCCATTCTGACGCCGGATTCCGGGCCACGCTTTCCCAAACAGGCTCAAAGTGGAAAGTGCATCCCGCTTTGAGGCTTTATTCCGGGATGCAGTTTCCACAGGAGCCCTCGGTAAAAGAAAAAGGACCCCTTTGCAGAGGTCCTAGTCAATTCAAGGTGGCGGGGAAGGGAATCGAACCCCTGACACGAGGATTTTCAGTCCTCTGCTCTACCAACTGAGCTACCCAGCCATTTGAGGCGTGCCTTGTTTCAAGGCTTGATTAGTATAACCAAGGACGTGCTCCGGTCAACCGAGAATTTTAAAAAAGTTTTTGAGCGCGCCATCGGCCACGACCTCGATCCTATAGAACGGCACGTCAGAGGCATCAACCCGCCGCAAGAAGTTTTTCACTCAGGGCCGCACGGGCAAACTCACTTGGCGTCATCCCCTCGGCAGCCGCCCGTCGACGAATAGCTTCCTTCATTCCCAGAGGAATCTTGACCGATAACGTTGCCGTTCCCTCACCCGAGAGTGGAGGCCGTCCATGCACGAGCCCACCAACGGTGTGTTCGCCATCCGGAAACTCTCCGCGCTCGTACGACTCACACCACGCGTCAATCATTTCATCCGTAACAACCTGACCATTGGCGGTCGTATATGTCTTGCCCATCATCGACCCCTTTGCCGAGCTCGCTCGATCTCTTGCCAGAATTTCTTCTGAACCGGAGACAAGGCATGAATAATGAGCCATCCACGAATAAGTTCGACCGCAACAAGTTCCACACTTCGACCGTCTGGAAGCCATCCAATGGCAAGCCATCTCGGCGGCTCGTCTTCCGACTCGCGGCAAATACACTCAGAAACCGCGAGCCAGGCACCAAGCACCTGTTTTCCGTCAGGTGCTTTTTGGCGTTGGGATGGATCTCAACATCCATGTATCTCCTCCATCTTACCCAATTTCGTATGACGAAAGTCAGCTGTCGCCAATTCTTACGCCGGCACTTGTTGAAAGGCAGGGGGCGCGGTGAGAATTGAGGGGCGCTCCAGCGTGGCCCAGGCGCATGAGTGGGAGCACATGCGCCATGGGCGAACGTTTTCGCAGCAAGCAAGGACATTGCCATTGCGATCGATAAAGGCGATGTCGATGGGATAGGCCATAAAACAGGTGTGAACCGAGGAACAGCGCGGAAACGCCATGACAAGCGGCAGTCCGCTGGCGGCAATCGGCCGCCGTCCCAGCATGCCGCGCAGACGCACGGTAAACGACTCCGCCACCACAAACTCGGCCGGCGTCCAGCCCAACCTGTTGAGCGCCCGCGCGTAGGCGATATAGGACGAGACCGCGGTCACATGACCACCCCCGGACGCCACGGATCGACCGTCACCGCGCGTTCATGCGTGAGCACGGCCGGCGCCCCCAGGGAAATGCCGGCGATGCTCAGCGAACTCGGCCACGGCTCGTAGTGCATGGTGCAGGTATAGGTCCTAAACGTGCCAGAAAGAGAGAGCAGACCACCATCCGATGACGTCGTGCCCTGCTCGCTCGAGACCTCGACCTGTAGGTCATATCCCTCCATGGCATCCTGAATCTGAGCTTGAACAGTCGCGGAAGCGTCAATGGAGCTCTCATCGCCCTCCCCGCCCGGCGCCACAGCGTGTGCCAGCACGATGTCGGGCACCACGCGGTCGAAGCGCGCGACCGCGCCGGCAAAGATCATGACGTTGTACGCGATGAGAGCCAGCACGAGCAGGACAGGCGTGACCACGGCCATCTCGACCGTCGCCTGGGCACGCTCCTCGCGCAAGCCCGTGCGAATGCCCATTACGACCCACCGCCAAAAGCTCCCACCAGCGTGGCAACATCGACCGTGAGCGGGATGGAGCCGCCGCCGGGCAACGGGATCTCCGCAAGTGTGAACACCGCGCCGCTGATGGTGCGCTCGACGTGATATTCCAAGGCCTCGCAAAGTGCCTTGGGGTCAGTCACGCCCAAGGGGATTTTTCGCAGGGTATCTTGAGTTTTGGAGATGCCTGCGATATCGGATCCCGGACTTTTGATGACATTGGCGGTATCGGTCAGCACCGGTTTTCGCAGACGCAAATCGCACGGTTCGAGTCCCAGCGCCGCCACGGAGGACGAGACGGTGTCACCGAGCCAGGACGCGATGGAGCCCAACGCGCCGCTACCCCCTCCCAAGCCACCGATCAGCTCTCCCATAAGCTCGTCGGCCGCACCCTGGATGTCTCCGTACCCCACGAGCAGGCGGCCCCAAACATCCATAACGCCGTCGAGCACGCCGGCAACGCCGCCCGAACGCTCCTTCAGCGTCGAGAAAAACCGCGAGAGAACGTTATTTTGTGCCGTCGCATCATCGGGCGCGAGCACTGCAGCAGAAATTGCACCACGATCGCCAAGCTCAACTGCCGTGTTAAACGAAGAGTTGAGCTCGTCGGGACTGGAGATGGCGCCCGAGACCGCAAAGGCGACCACGCCGTTGCGACCGGGCGGGGCGATGCGCGGGCGCTCACCGGAAAGTTCTTTGATGGCGGTATCGAACGCATTGCCCGCACGGTCGGCT